>JAPOLW010000185.1 GCA_029976905.1 bacterium
TCCCTCAAGACTCGGGCGACGATCGCAAGCCGTACGGTCAGCTCGCCGCGCACGGTACGCGCGTGCAGCAGACGTACCCTGGGCACGTGTGGCTGCTCGAGCGGATCGTCGATGCTGATGATGGCGCGACGGGGATGGGCGTCGACTCGGCGCGCCGCGCGGAGACGGAGACTCTGCGCTACGCCGCGGCCGCGCGCGCGTGCGCCGCGCCCGTCGCGGACGATCCGGTACGTTTCGAGGGGGCCGAGTCGCTTCGGAAGATCGAGCAGGGAGGGGATCGCGCCACCGTCCCCCTTCATGTCCATGCCGTGACAACCGGCACAAAGCGCGAGGTAGCCACCGCCCGGCGTGTAGGCCACATTGTCGTCTGCACCGACTTCGAGCATCTGGATGATGGAGGCGATCTGGTTCGCATTCACGAAGAGGAGTCCGGTCGCGTCGTCCCACGCAGCACCTCCCCATTCGGCTCCACCATCCATGCCGGGCGACAGGATGCTCCCCTCCGCGCTGGGAGGAATGAAGCGACCTCCAGAACGCATCCGGGTGACGCGTTTGCGCAGCGCCTCGTGCTCGTCGGGGGTGCGGGCGTGCAGATCGCTCGTTTGCAATCCCTGCCGGACGAAGGGAGGCGGCGCGATGGGAGCGGGCTGACTCGCCGCCGACACCTCGCCGGTCACGGCCGATGGTTCGACGGCGACCTCTTCGATGGGGAAGAGGGGTTCTCCGGTTTCACGATGGAAGACGAAGGTGTCTCCGGTTTTCGTGACCTGGGCGACCGCCGGGATCCGCCGTCCGCCGCGTTCGATCTCGACGAGATTGGGCGGGGCGGGAAGATCCCGATCCCAGAGGTCGTGTCGGATGAACTGGTAATGCCAGCGGTGCTTCCCGGTGCGGGCGTCGAGCGCGAGTAGGGAGTTGGCAAAGAGGTTGTCGCCGGCCCGATCGCCTCCGAAGAAGTCGGGTGTCGCCGAGCCGGTGGGTACGAAGGCGAGCCCGCGCTCGGGATCGACGGTGATGCCGGCCCACGAGTTCGCGCCTCCGGCGGTCTTCCATGCATCGGGCGGCCAGGTTTCGTAGCCAGGCTCGCCGGGTCCCGGGATCGTACGGAAGATCCAACGTTGCTCTCCGGTGCGCACGTCGAAGGCCCGCACGTGGCCGGGGGCCGCGCCGGAGACCTCGTTGACCCGGCCCCCGAGAAGGAGAAGATCCTCGAAGACGGTCCCTGGAGTGGTGACCACGACACCCATGATGTCGTCCCCGACATCGCGCCCGAGGCCCTGGTTCAGATCGACGAAACCGCCCTCGCCGAAGTCCGGTTTGGGCTGGCCGGTACGGGCGTCCACGGCGTAGAGACGGGACGCGGCGCCAAAGAGAAGGCGCTCGTCGTCGCCGTCCCGCCAGTAGGCGACGCCCCGGCTATTCGTCCAGGCCTTGCCCCCGACGTCCGGCGTGAAGGACCATAATTCCTGCCCGGTCGCGGCGTCGAGTGCGAAGAGCCGGAGGGAGGGCGAAACTCCGTAGAGGACCCCTTCGACGACGAGCGGGTTGACCTGCATCTGGCTGGCTTCGGAGGCGTCGCCGGTATCGTAGGACCAGGCGATCTCCAGGCGGGCGACGTTCTCCCGGTCGATCTGGTCCAGAGGAGAATGATGGCTCGCAGCCCGGTCTCCCAGATACGTCCGCCATTCGCGGTCGGGGCTGGACGCTCGCTGCCGGGCGCGCAAAAAAGCGCTCGAGGGCTCCGTCGCAGCCGTCTCGCAACCCGCGCAAGCCACGACCAGCGCCAGTCCGAGCGCGCGTCGAAAGATCATCGCTTCTCCTCCCGGTCGGGCGTTCCCCCGCTGCTGCGGCTGCGGCCGGTGATCCAGCTTCCGATGCCATCCACGAGATTCCCCGCGGCCTGGGTGCCCCCTCCGAGGAGTCGGCCGCTGCCGCGGAGCACGCTACCGGCGGCGCGGCCGGAAGCACCGGGAAGAATCGCCTCGGTGCCGCTGGCGAGCGCGTCCGTGCCGCCGCGGAGCAGGCTGCCGGTGGCGCCGAGGCTCCCGGAGACCACGCCCACGCCGACATCGGGGACGGCGGTGAGCGCCGATTTGAGGACCGCGCGCGATGGAATGGAGTACTTCGGGTCCGAAAGCGTTCCCCGGACGTTGACGGGCACGAAGCGCCATCCGTCTTCCCCCTGGACGTAGGGGAGGACGATGCCGGTCGAGAAAAGTTCGCGGCGCGAGTTGGGGCCAATGCCCAGAGCGAGCGTCAGATCGACGGCGCTCTCCGGGCCCACGGTTCCCTCCGCCTGAATGCAGGCTTCCGGACCCCAGACGCGGATCCGGTCGGTCGAAAGGACGCCGCGGCGCAGCTTCAGGTGACCGCCGGAGTCCATGACCTCGAGATTCCGGAAACCCGGAATTCCGGTCAGGTTCGAAACCCGGCGCAGGATGACCGAGTTCGCCACTCTGCCGTCCGTCCAGGAAAGGTCGGCGTCTGCTTCCAGGGCCGCGAGCGCGGTGTTCGATCGGGTTCCCGATCCACGGAAGTCCGTGGCGAATCCGAGGCGGCCGCTGCGCGTCCCCATCTGGTCCTCGGGGAGCGGCGCGGCGAGCCGTTGGACGTCGGCGTCTTGCAGTTCGATGTGCCCGGAGTACGCAAGCCCGGGACGGGTCAGGTCGATGTCGACCCGTGCGGACGCGCGGCCGCCGACGACGTCCGCGTCGAGCTTTGGGAGGGCGAGTTTGCCGTCAGCCAGCCGTGCCTGGCTGACGAGTCCATGGATCTCGTAGGGGCCGGCCCAGATGCGATCCACCTGCAGGTCGAGGGCGACGCGGCTCCCTCCGGTGTCGTAGGGACCCAACTCGCGATCCTCGTCGCTCTCCCCCGCGGTGAGGAGAGCATCGAGGTCGAGCATGTCGAGGTGGACATCCAGTTTCAGATCGAGCGTTTCCCGCAGTCGTGGGAGTTCGGTTCCGGCCAGACGCAGCCGCGCGTCGACGGTGGCCCTCGCGGCGGCGGACCGACCCCAATCGATCTTCGGGATTGGTCCGCCGAGCCGGGCGGGCTCGAGATGGCGCAGGTTGGCGCGGACGTCGTAGGCGAAACCGGCGACGCCGAAGTCGATCTCGGCCGACGCGCGCAGGGGGGCGCGTCCCAGGACCGCCGTGACGTCGTGCACGGCGAGGGCGGTGCCGTCGAGTTCGGCCGTTGCCCGGATCTGCTCGAAGTCGAATCCCTCGAAGCGGACCCGTCCGATCTCGAGAGGCGTTTCGATCCGCACTCCGTCGAGATCGAGAGCCTCGCTTTCCTCGCCGGGGCCGGGTTGGGAGAGACTTGCGACGAGGGTATCCACGTCGATTTCGCTCACGGTCAGCCGTTCGAGTACCACCGCCGGCGGCGCGATGGAGAGGGTTCCTGTGGCGGCGACTTCGGCCTGGACATCGGTGCCGATCGTAATCGCCCCCCCGAGGTCGACGTGGGTGGGGTTGGGTCCGTCGAGCCTCGTCACGACGAGATGCTCCAGCTCCAGGCCGATCCGCAGCGGGCGCCCGGGCCGCTCGAACCCGTCGAGGAACGTAAGACGTGCGTCGTCGACCGCGATGCGTTCGAGCCGGACCGTTGCCGGGACCGGCCCTTCGTCCGTGGTGGGGCCGGCAGGCTCTTCGTGGGTCGGTTCCCGCGAGAAGAGCTCGAGAATGCGTTGCACGTTCGAGCCTCCGTCCTCGTTGCGGACCAGATCGAGGTGCAGCCCCGTGACGTGGATTTCGGAGAGAACGATCTGCCCCTGCAGGAGGGGATCCCACTCCGGGCGTGCGGTGATCTCGGCCGCGCTCAAGAGAGGCCGCTCACTCGATGCTTCCCCAATGGTCACATCGCGAATTCCGAGGCCATCGAGACCGATGTCCACTCCGTCGATCGTGATGGCAACGCCGGTCCGGCGCTCGATCGGATCCAGAACCCATCGCTCGATGTTCTCCTGGGTCAGCAACCACCAGGTGAGGACCGCCGACACGGCGACGAGCAGCACGGTGACGACGAGAAGGAAGCGGACGAAGAATCGCATGGTGTTCGGGCGGTCAAGCGCCGGCGTGCTCCCTCGTCGCTGCGGCGCCGCGGCCGATTGCGGCGCCATCGACCGGGACGGCCCTTCCCGGCGAGCGGCCGGGGCCCCCGCTGACGTTGACGGCCATGCTCCCCACCCTACGCGAAGCGGGGCGCCGCCGCCCGTCTCCGTCTCGACAGGGGCTCCCGATCGGCGCTACCCTCTCCTCCGTGGTTGCGGGCGCACAGGAGCACGACGTCGTCTATGACCCGCTGGCCCCCGACTTCGGGACGCGCCTCTACGAGGTCTACCGGACCCTCCGTGACGAGTACCCGCTCTACCGCGATGACCGACGGGATGCCTGGGTGCTGAGTCGCTTTGCGGACGTCGAGGCAGCGGTAAACGATCCGGTGACGTTCTCGTCGGAGGAGACGACGATCTCCCAGGGCCTTCTTCCCATGATCCAGCAGTTGGATGCGCCCCGGCACGATCTTCTCCGTGCGCAGGTTTCGCGAGCCTTCACGCCACGACGGATTGCGGAAATCGAGCCTCGTGCTCGCGCCATCGCCATCGAATTGCTCGAGCAGATGCGCGCAAAGGGCCGTGGCGATCTCCTGCGGGATTTCGCACGCCACCTGCCGAGCCGCGTCATCGGTGAGATGATCGGGGTTCCGGCAGAGCGCATCGAGACGTTCCTCGAGTACACCGAATCCTTTGTCGAGACGTCGACGGATCCGGCCCGGCAGCACGATCGCTCCAACGCGGTGGCGATCTACGAAGAATTCGCCCGCCTCCTCGAAGAGCGACGCGCCAACCGACGCCCCGACCTCATGAGTGCGTTGCTCGACGCCGAGGTGGAGGGACGCCGACTCACGCAGGAGGAACTCCTCGGGTTCTGTTTCGTCCTGATCGTGGCGGGGAACGATACGACGACCAACCTCATCGCAAATGGTTCCGTGCTGCTCGCCCGACATCCGGACCAGCGCGCGTTGCTGGCGCGCGAACCGGCACGGATCCCGGGTGCCGTGGAGGAGATGCTCCGCTTCGAGTCTCCAGCGCAGGCGCTGCCCCGGCGTACGACTGCCCCGGTCACGATCCACGGGCAGTCGATCCCATCGGGTTCGATCGTCTCTCTCCTCTGGGGAGCCGCCAATCACGACGAGCGCCACTTTCCCGAGCCGGAACGCTTCGACGTGTCCCGCGACGCTCGTCGTCACCTGGCGCTCGGTCAGGGGGTGCACTACTGCCTGGGCGCGAACCTCGCCCGTCTGGAGGGCCGCGTCGCCTTCGAGGAATTACTCGCCCGGATTCCGGAATACGAACTCACGCAGGAACCAGGATGGCTCTCTTCCATCTGGGCCCGCGCGCACGACGCGGTGCCGGTAGGCTTCTGAGGTCGACGGCTCAGACCGAGAGGTCGGGTAGTCGCCACCCGCGCTTGCGCAGGGTTTCGTTCCATTCCAGCGCCTGGTTGCCGAGGTAGACGAAGGCCATCGACCCGAGCAGAAGAAGCGCGGTGTAGAGCCAGAGATTGAATTTGTCGAACAATCCCCCGTAGCAGCCGTCGTAGAGCGTACACGCACCGCCGAATCGATAGAGGAACGCGTTGTGCGTCAACATCTGCCCCAGGTAGAGGCCGTACGAATGCTGGCCGAGCCAGGAGAGGCCGCGCTCCAGCGGCCCGACGCCGTCGAGTTGAGCCATGATCCACAGGAGGACGACCGTGAGGGGAAGTTCCAGGAAGCGGCCGCCGAAGCGCCACAGGCCTGGTGTCCAGACGCGTTGATGGACCAGGTAGAGGGGAATGAGAATCAGGATCGCGAGCAGCAGCGAGCGCCATCCGAGACGACCGACGCGATCGGCCAGGAGCATCCCGAAGGCGACGTGGATGAAGAAGCGCGGTGGGAAGAAGAACCATCCGGCGATTCCCAACGTCTCGCGCAGCCAGTGGGGAAACATCAGCGTCGGCATCGTGATCAGAAAGCAGAGAAAGAAAAGCGCGTAGGCGCCGATGCGTCGTGACAACCAATGGAAGAGCGGGAAGAGGAGCACGAACTGGAGGATCAGGGTCACGAACCAGCTCGTACCGATCTGGTTGAGCCAGCCGATGGCGTGCCAGAAGGGCAGTCCGATCGTCAGACGCACCATCGGCTCGGGTGGACGCAGGACGAAGACGGTGACCCACCAGACGGCCGCGGCGGCCCATGCGGGCACGAGGATGCGCTTGAGCCCGCGACGATACCACTGGCGTATGCGGCCACGTCGCGTATGCCGACGGAACCACGTCTCGGAGTTGAGTCCGAAGAGAACCAGAAAGACCGGTACGGCGTGCTGGAAGAGGAGGGACATCCATGGCGTGCCGTCGAGCACGCTGGAGTGGATCAGCGTCACTCCGAGGATCGCCCAGCCCTTGACCATGTCGATGGCGGGAATGTGCGCGGTCCCTCGAGAGGTGCGTTCAACCATCAGCGGTGGTCCTTAGCGGGGTCCTGATCCGGATGCGAGTCGGCCCACGGCGCGGTAGGGTGAAACGGTCGTTCGATGTACAGCGTCAAGGAGATCTTCTTCACCCTACAGGGCGAAGGCGCCCGCACGGGGCGTGCGTCGGTTTTCTGTCGATTTTCGGGCTGTAATCTGTGGTCCGGTCTCGAGAGGGACCGGGCCGGCGCGTTCTGCGATTTTTGCGATACGGACTTCGTCGGTGTCGATGGCCCCGGCGGAGGTCGATTCGAGACCGCCGAGGCTCTTGCAGGCGCGGTTGCGGGCACGTGGCCTCGCGAGGTGTCCGGGGCGCCCTATGTCGTCTTCACGGGCGGAGAGCCCCTGCTCCAGCTCGACGAGCCAGTCATTGCGGCCTGTAAGCGGCGCGGCTTCGAGGTGGCCGTCGAGACCAACGGAACCCTCGAGCCCCCCGGAGGCATCGATTGGCTCACCGTGAGTCCCAAACCCGGAAGCGTCCTGCGGATCACCCGCGGCCAGGAACTCAAGCTCGTCTATCCCCAGGCCGTCACCCCCGATAGCGTCGAGAATCTCGACTTCGATCTCTTCTTCCTGCAGCCCTGCGACGGACTCGAGCGGGTCCGCAATACGC
>JAPOLW010000186.1 GCA_029976905.1 bacterium
AGCCCTTTCCTTTCCAAGAAATTCGGGCTCCGGGAAAGCCGGGGCGATTCAGGTAAGGTTAGGTAAGGTTCTTGGGGTCAGGTAAGGTTCAGAGGGTCAGGTAAGATTCCTGGTATTCAGGCAAGGTCCTGGTCAGGTAAGATCCAGACGTGTGCCTGTCATTCTGGTCGTTCTCGGGTGGGGCAAGCCGTTTCGGTAGGGTTCTTGGTCCTTTTCGAAAAGGAACCGTGCCGGTTCTGCTCCTGTTGCTTTGCTTTGGTCTGCCGGCAGCGCCTGCGCAGGCGGTAACCGGCACCTCCCAACTGGAGCGTTTCTCGGGCCGGGGTGACCGGGCGGGCAATGTCGAGCGTGGGGGAAGCCTCACGTGGAAAGCCCGTTTCACCGCCGAGAAGCCTCGCTGGCTCGATCTGTCATCGGGAGTGCAGGTGTTCATCGACGCCGGTCTCGCGGAACCCGGCGGAGAGAGCCTGCTCACGATCGACGGAATCAATCTCACGACGACCGCACTGCAGGCCAGACCCGGCGCGCGCGACGATCGAGCGATCTTCTCGATCCCGGGCCGGAATTCTTCCGGGGCGCGCGTGACCGTTCGATGGAGCGAGGACGACCTCCGGGTCGAACTGAAGGTGGGGCGGGCCCTGATCGCACCGCCAGCGGCATGCCTCGCTGGAGAGACGGAGGCCGCTCTCACCACGACGGTCGTTCTCGATGCGCCAGGAGTCGGCCGGGAGGAGATCAGGGCCTCCCGCACCTGGCAGTGCTCGGCGTTGCGGCAATGCGACGATGCCTGCTGGAATCTTCGCGCCCGCTGGCGCTCACAGGGCGATTCGTCGGGCGGTTCCTCGGGCGATGGCGGGCGCCCACCGTCGGCCAATCTCCGTTTTGAGAACCTGACCCGCGATCGCGACGCTCTGAATTGGATTCGCCTCGACGCGCGGGGATCCGAGAGCCGTGACGGTGAGATCATCCGCTACCGGTACCTCATCCGGGGGCGCGCCTCGCAGGAGAGAATCCTTTCCCCGGGCGCTACGACCACTCCGGTCGCATACGTTCTCCTATCGCCGGGCGACTACGAAGCCACCGTCACGGTGACCGACGACCAGGGCCGCCGAGACACCGAGACCCGTCGGCTTTCCGTCGCGGGCAATTCGATCGAGAGCTTTGACCGACTCGGCGTCGAGTGGGCACTGGATCCCGATTGGGCCCCCGGCGATGAGGCGCTGGTCTTGCACGACGTGCACGGACCGATCGACCTTGCCGCCATCGCCGAAAATTTCTTCCCTCCACCGCCTTCGCAGTCCCGCGTGCGCTCGGACCAGACGGCGACATCCAGCGACGCGGCCTGTCCCAGCCCGAAGACCCCAAGCGGTATCTTCAACGGGAAGGTATTCCAGGGGATCGTCAACATGACCGCGATCGGCTTGACGCTCGCCTTCGGCCCCGAGGCCGGACTGGCGCTCAAATTCACAGACCAGGCGACCGTTGTCGGAACCAACGTGGCTTCCAACGGCGGAAGTGCTGCGTCGACGTGCACGCAGAACGAGATCGACGCCCTTGGTGCTGCAATCGAGTTCGAGGCCAAGCAGATTGCCCAGCTGCAAAATCAGCTCATCCGGACGGACGCCGCGTTTTTCCAGGCATGGGAAGAAGTCCTGAACGTGAACGACGAGAACTACCACCAGTACTACATGGAGCAAATCGAGGCCTTCTCCGGAACGCCTGCTTCGACGTGCAGCGCAGCCACGCCGGATGGTCCGGCGTCAAACTGTACTTTGACGGAGGGTGGTACGGTGGGCGGCTTCCTGCAGAGCGCGGGGGTCTGGTGTGAGTCATCGGGCACGCCGGTGCCGGAGTTGTGCAATGTCCCTCTCGAAGCGACGGACGGGTCCAGCTGTGACCGCATCTATGACTGTTCCTTGTCGAGTGGCCAGAGCGGACCGTTCTTGCTGCAGAACATCGAGAATTTTCAGACGCTGCAGACAAAGGCCACCTCCCTGACCGGAGACTTCCCGACGAAGGTGCAGAATTTGACAGGCACCACCCTGAGCACAGACTGCGTCGAGGACGTCAGCCTTTGTGCGACCTACGAAACGGATGTCTTGTTCACGCAGATGCTGGAGGCGTTACAGAAGACGCTTCTGGCGCAGGCGCAGACACCTCCGGGTGGTTCGGTACCGAGTACTCTGGCAGCAAAGCAGAACGTCCTGCCGCTGATCGACAGTTACAACCAGACCCTGGCGATGTATGTGCATTCGGCCATCCAGGTGCTCGGGCAGGCGTTCCAGATGGAGTGGCTGGTCAACAACTTCAACTTCTTCGGAAATCTGCCCGCTGGCCCTGTGAACAACTATCCAGTCACCTCTCCGACCATCGCGAATCTTGGGGCCGAGGATGCGACCTACTTTGCCGGTCCTTCGGAGTTCGTTTGTTCGGGCACTTCGACAACGTGCTTCACCGACTCCTCTGCGTACGCTTGCGCCAACCAAAGTTATCTGGGAATTCCTTGCGATCCGGGCGACGCAGCGGCCTGTGGCGCCAATCAGACTGCCTGCACCTACGAGTATTGCGATGGCGACAGCGCGTCCTGCACCGTCGATACATCGAAGATGGCGCAAGCGTACAACGCGGCCCAGCTCGAACTCGCCTACGCGTATGCGGCTCGCATCAACCTGGTCTACAAACTCGGCCTGCGGTACCTCGTCACCGACCTTCCCGTCGGGGATCAGCTCTGGCCGGGGGGTGGGGGAGAAGGGCGATGTCTGCCCGCCGCCAGGTCGATTTCAGCCGGCCTGTGTGAGGATGACGCCTGTGCGCCGACTCCCTGCGCGTCGGATACAGATTGTCCTTCGACCAACCCGAGATGCGTCGTGTCTTCGGTCGATTGGTCCGGATTGGTCACGAGCTCTGCCTACTGCGAGATCGGGACGGCCTGCGGCCCCGGAGCAATGACGAGGCTTCCCCCCTACATCACGCAGCCGAAGGGCTGGATCGCCAACGAAAATCCAAACTTTGAAGCATCTCCCTACCAGAGCACGAGCCCGTATCAGGCGGGCTCCTCCTGTGCTGCGAACTATCAGACGGTCGGGAGCGACGGACTGCGCGAAACCGTGGTTGGCGATCCGGTCTCGGGTGGTCAACCAGGGACGGTCGGATCTGCCGACCGGATCTGCCCCTCCGAGTTCCCGTATTGCGTCGGTTACCTCTATGGGCGGAGCTTTGGTCAATGCTCGGATGTTGCGCCCTGGACCGACAGCGCGATCCTCTACCAGTACGCTCTCAACGATCCCTACCAGTGCCGGAAGAACATCGACACGTACAACGCCGACTGGCAGCCCCTGGCGGCTGGAGATAAGCCGAATCTCGCCGGGGCGTGGCCTGGCAACGCAGAGTGCCCGTCCGTGTTCCAGACCCCGGGCGGGCAGGCGCCTCGCTACGGGTATTTCGACGGTCTGAGCCTACAGGGCTACACCTTCGGCGTGGATGCGGTGGCCAGTGGATGCCCAGACGAATGCTCGGCTGACCTCTGTGGCAGTGCCCCCGGGAATCTCACGCAGACGGATCTGCAGTGCACGACTCTCGAGCGCGCGAGCGCCACGAACGGCGCGCCGGCTTCCTTTGAAGGTGAGAGCTGGTCGGACATCTGCACGACGGTCGTGAGCACGGTCGACACCGGGGCCGAGTCGCAATGCTTGGCCTTCTGCGCTCTGAATGGGGAGGACTCGAGCGGGACGTCGCCGCCCTATACCTGCGTCGACGCCGGCTATGCCCAGCAGAATCTCCAAACCAAACTCGTGAACTGCCAGGGCTGTGCGGCGAACGCGACGCGTCCGGTGCTTTCGCTCATGGCCACGATGCAGGGGAATCTCGGCGCCTGCGCAAATCCCGACACGTCCGGCATGCCCCTCAGTGGTCCGAAGATGGGCCTCTACACTCCGGAAGACTTTCAAACCGTTTCCTTCGACCCCAAAAACCCGGCGCTGCTCTGCGCTGGGTGTGTCTACCTGGGCTGCGGGAACTACGAAGCACTCGATCCCTCGAAGGCCTTCGAGATCATCGAAGTCCCCAGTGGTCAGACGAACGCGCCCGCCTACACGGACGCCATCGCGACGACCTATTTCAACGATGGGGCATGTCCGGACGGTCAGGCCTGCACCGTTGCATGGTTGCAGCAGAGTGGCTGCGAAACGATCCCGGAGTGGTTCAACAAGGACAGCCAGGTCATGAGCACCGTCATGATCAACGACTATCGCTGCGCCCTGGGCGGGGGCGGCTCGGGCATCCAGCAGATCGGCATCACGAACGAATCCGGCGACTGGTCGGGAAACCTCAACGCGGATGCGGTCGACGGCGTCGTCTACCCATGGGGGTGCGGGGCGATCGGCTTTTCCACGCAGACATACGCGGGTGCGGATGGGTATACCGAGTTTGCCAACCTGGTGTTCGAGCAGCCCAATGTTCTCACGGGGCTTTGGGATCCCGTGGCCGACTCGTCGACCCGGTTGGGCTACAACTCGACGGGGTATGATCGCTCCGACAATAGCGGGTACTCCGGCAGTGGACCCCAGATGGGCGTTCAACTCGCCGCGCAATGCTCGTTCAACTGCGGAAACGCACCGACCTCCGCGTACTCTTCCATTTGTCTCTCTGCGGTGACCACGGCCACGCCATATTCCATGGATACGCAGGGCTATGCCTGTGAGGCCGACCGGGATCGATCCCTCCTCGTGAAGCAGTCCGCCATGGATTGTACGATGAACGACGGCCGCACCTACCGCATCGCAGCCTCTCCGCGGGTCGGCGGCTTGCCCGGAGATCTCTTCTCCCACGGGTCGGCCGCCTTCGAAATGCAGCTCGCCCCGCCACCGGACCGCGAGAATCTGATCTCCGCGTGTGTGGATGGATGCAGCACCTTCGTCAGCTGCAAAGACTGCTTCCAGAGCTGCGGGCCACAGTGCTCGGGAGATGCCGAGAGCGCAGAGTGCTACGAATGCCTACAAGACCTTCTAGCCCAGACGTGGGCCGATTGCGAAGCGGCCTGCTCCTGTGAGTCGGAGTGTCTCCTTCCGCCGAGCACGAGCTGTCCCGCCGCCTGCCTCGGTCCCCACGCGCTCTCGGGTGAAGGGGGTGAGACGTTTGGAGGGCTCGCGCTGGAGTCGATTTCCGGGCCTGGCGGTACGAATGCCGATGGCTGTCCAGCCTTCGTCTCGGGTTTCGGGTATTGCGGCGGCTATTGCTACAACCAACCGGTCTACGCCAGCGACCGGACGCCCGGGCGGGCCGCGGTCGATTGCCGTGGCTGCCAAGGAGTGAGGTACGAAGACTGTCCGAGCGGGTGGCCCTACCAGGGCGATGACGTGGCGGGAGGCTACTGCTGCGAATCCGATGCGATCAGTGCGTACAAGGGCTTTCCGTATAGCACGCAGACCTATGGTGACTTCGTGATCGATCACTGTCCCGGGACCTACACTCCGTGCCCGGACCCGCCCTGCGGGATCGGGGGCAAGCGCATCCCCTCGGCGGCCGCAAACGACTCGTGCTACCCCTACGGCAACACGGCGATGTACCCTCTCTGGCCGTTCACCTACTGACGGCAGAAGCCCATGACCGGGAAGCTGAACCCGGAACCATGGGGCGAAGCGAGAGTGCAGGCCGCCGCGTTGGCCGACGACGCGGGACGCGTTCACTCCTCCCGGGGCGTCTCGACGCAGGTGCCGCGTAGGCAAGAGCCGGGTGTGCCGCGGACGTTACACGGCGAGCCATCCTCCACGGGCTCGAACCGACAGCCACTGCTCCCGCCTCCGATACCCCGGGTACATTGATTGCCGTCGTCGCAACCGCTCGCATCGAGCAGGCAGAAGCCCCCCTGGCAGAGCCCCGACAAAATGCCCAGGTTGCATGCGGTTCCGTCGGCGATGGGTGTGCTCGTACAGCCTCCTTCGTCGTTGGCCTCGTTTTCGGTGCACGGATTGCCGTCTTCACAGGAGCCGCTCTCCGGGCAGCCGTCGGTCCCGGCGACGCAGTAGGCCGAGATGGGGCTCGGAAGCAGGGAGACCTGGAAGGCGATGCGCCCGGGGTTGCCGCCCCTCTCGCCGGTCCCCGAACCAAAGAAGACGCGTCCGTCGACGACGGTTGCGGGCGAGGCGATCGGTCCGGAACCGGGCATGCTCGCGAGGCGTGCGCCGGTCGCCGTATCGTAGGCCGTCATGGCTCCTCCGATGGAGCCCATGAAGGCCACGCCCGGGATTGCGGACGTGGGCCCGTAGCTCGGCAGCGCATTCGGGTCGTCCCAAAGCACGCCGCCGCTGGTTGCGTCGAGCGCCCAGGCGGCTGGCGACTGGGGGTCGTTCAGGTCGACTCCCACGGCGGTGCTGAACAGGACCTTGCCCTCGCCGACCGCGGCCCTTGCGATGATGCCGCCGATGTCGCCGCCCGGAACGACTTGCGTTTGCCAGTAGGGTTCGATGTTTCCTGTGATTTCGTTTACGCCGTCGCGGTCGAGCACATAGTAGGTCCCGTCCTTGATTCCGACGCCCACGACTTCCCGGAGCTCACCTCCGATTTCGATCTCGAAGAGGTTGGGCACGCCGCCGATGCTCAGGTCGTCGTTGTCGACGTCGCGGGGTCGCCAGCGCCAGACGGGTCTTCCGGAGTCGATGTCGAGGGCGAAGATGGCGGCGTCGTAGGGCGGCATCGGCGGGAAGGGCTCTGGTGTCTCGGGGTCTTCGTCGGTGTCGCAGTTGCTCGTCGCCGTGAAGATCCGCCGGCGCGCGACGTCGATGGTCGCCGAAGACCAGATGTTGCCACAAGAGGTGCCGCGCCGGTCGAAGTCACAGCCGCGACGCGTCGAGAAGAAGTCCGCGGGTAGTCCGAGTTCCTCCGCGCTGTGGTAGCCGTCGAATCTGCGGACCTCATCGTCGGGGTTGGCGAAGCAGGTCGCGGCGGTCTCGACGTCGAAATACCAACGCAGAAAGCCGGTGCGTGCATCGACGGCAAAGAAGCCGCCCTTGGCGGGCCCGAAGTCGTTGATGTCCATTCCGAAGTAGACGACGCCCTCGAAGACGGCAGGCGAGGACTCGACTTCGTTTCGTTCGGTGGACGAGTCGCAGTCGGTGCAGCCCGTGCC
>JAPOLW010000187.1 GCA_029976905.1 bacterium
CCTCCCGGGTCCGGGGCGCCCCCGCTCGCCGTCGGTCCATCCGGGGCGCCCGCGCTCGCCGTCGGCCCATCCGGGGCGCCCCCGCTCGCCGTCGACCCATCCGGGGCGCCCCCGCTCGCCGTCGGTCCATCCGGGGCGCCCCCACTCGCGGTCGACCCCTCTGGGGCGCCCCCACTCGCGGTCGAGCCGTCCAGGGCGTCCGCCTCCCCGGGCATGGTGTGGCCCGCCGTGCATCGAGGTGATTCCCGGGGGCGGTCGAAGGAGGCTCCACATCTTCTCAGTGTACTCCGAAACCGGGGAGACGATCGATGGTCGCCGACTCAGAACCGGTAGCTGAGCTCGCCACCCCAGAGGCGCGGCGGCGCGTAGTATCGCACCGCCGTGCCGAAGGAAGAGACCAGCGGATTCACGTGCGTGAAATAGAATTGGTTCGTCAGATTCTTCCCCCACAGGGCGATCTGGGCACGGTCGTCGAGGAAGTCGTAGGAGAGTCGCGCGTTGAGGAGGTTGTAGCCAGGCTGGGTCGCCTCGGGGATCTCGGGGCCCGCGTAGAGGGTCGACGAGCTATAGAACCACTCGAGGCGGGGCGTGAGCCAGCCGACGAGCCAGGGCGGTCCGTCGATCTCGACGGGCATCGAGTACTGAACCGAGACGAAGGATTGGAACTCGGGCACGTCGGTCAGTCTCTGACCCGCGCGATCGATGGGCTGACCCGTGGCGTCGCTGATGCCGTCGAAGGCGTCGTAGCGGGCATCGAGGTAGCCCAGGGAGCCGGTGATCTGTAGTCCGTCGACCGGCTGCGCGAGAAGTTCGACCTCCACGCCGCGATTGGTCGCTTCGGCGGCGTTGAGAATGACCCGTTGGAGGTCGGGGGTGCCGTCCCCGTCGGGATCCCCGGCGTCGATGAGGGTCGCGACCTGGATGTCCTCGTAGGATCCGGTGAAGAGCGAGACATTGAGGGTGAGGCGTGCGTCGAGTGCGATGGTCTTGAAGCCGACCTCGAAGGAGTCCAGGTACTCCGGCCCGAACGGGTCCAGACTCGTCCCGGCGAAGACCGCGTTGAAGCCACCTCCCTTGAAGCCGCGGGCATAGGTGAAATAGGCCAGGAGATGATCGAGCCAGACGTCCTCGAGCAGGGCGTCGGGGGCAAGAAGGGCGACACTGGCCATGGGCGTCCAGGCCGTGAAGATCGCACGATTCCCGCCCTGGAATTCCGGCGGTCGGTCGTTGTCGACGTTGGCGCCGAGCCGGTTGATGATCTCGATCCCCTTCTTCTCCTCGGTATAGCGCACGCCGCCGGTGAGACTCAGCCAGTCGGTGACATCCCAGCTGGCTTGTCCGAAGAGGGCCCAATTCCAGTTGTCGATGCGGTCGGTATCGTCCTGCAGCGCCTCGACCGGACCGGCCTGGATGCGGGTGCTGCTTCGGGTGTCGGCGGTCTCCCAGAAGGAGAAGAAGCCAAGGACCCAGGTGAGGTCCTCCCAGACGCTCGCGTTGGCCTGGATCTCCTGGCTGATCTGCTGTTGGAAGCCGGGCACTCCGTCGATGGGGCCGCCGCCGACGTTGGAGACCTGCAGGACCGGCAGCGCGGTCATGTCGAAGTCGTGGCGTCGGCGCGGTCGCTGCTTCCGCCACGAGGTGATGGAGCGCAGTTCGAGGTCCTCGAGCGGGCCCCGGTCGCCCGCGTCCCACGAAAGTGTTCCCCAGGTGCCGAAGCTTTCCACCTGGACGAGGTTGTCGGTGTCCGCTTCGAAGCGGAACGGCTCGCCGCGCCGGCAGGCGTCGGCAAATCCCACGGCGAGGTTCTGCAAGCCGGTCGGTTGGATGACCAGACATTGCCCTCCCTTGCCGTCGTTGTGGAAGTTCGACCAGCTTCCGCTCAGGTCGAAGGTCACGTCGTCCAGCGGCAGAAAGCGGAGCGTCCCGAGGAAGGTGATCGAGTTGCGATCGCTCGCGCCCTGGTCACGCAAGGCGTTGTAGGTGTAGCCCGCGTCGTTCGAGGTCGCGAGCGCGACCCGGGCATGGAGGCGGCCGGCGCATTCAGCATGGTGCGGGTCTGCAGAGAGCCGAAATTACCCGGCCGAAGGAAGGCGAAGGCTTCGAACTCCCCGTGGGGACGGACCGTGCTGATGTTGAGAGCCCCCCCCGACGGTGTTCTTGCCGAAGAGGGTTCCCTGCGGACCGCGTAGGACCTCGATCTGCTCGATGTCGAGGACGTCGAGCAGACCGCCGAAGGAACGGGAGAGGAAGACGCCGTCGACGAAGATTCCCACGCCCGGGTCGAAGGCAATCTCGCCGGTGTTGGTGCCGACGCCGCGGATGCGCACGTCGGCTTCGACGTTGCGGCGACTCGTGAACGTGAGGTTGGGCACGAGCTCGCGAATGTCATCGAGGCGTTGCACACCGGCGGCGCGCAGCGTCGATTCGCCGAGAGCGGTGACGGAGACCGGGGTATTCTCGAGAAATTCCTCTCGTCGACGTGCGCGAACGACGATTTCCTCCACGCGTGCCTGCGCCCGTGCCGAGAGTCCGGTGGCGGGCGCCCCGGGTGTGCCGGCGGCCGCCTGGGCCGCAGCGGCGTCGGCCTCGCCCGGGACGCCCGCGCCGAGGCCCCCGTCCTCGATGCTCTCGACATACCCGGAGGGGGCGCGGAGCTCGTCCTGCCCCGGGCAGGGCCCGGGGTTCGTGAGCGGCGCAAGGAGTGGGATCGCGGCCGCGAGCGCGCGTCGGAGCCGCGAGACGCCGTGGCGCCGGGAGCGTCGGGTCAGGACGAGCCGATGTCGCGTCGCGGCATGCGCTGGGGGCGTAGGCGCAGCGGTTCGGCCTTCTCGGCTACGAGGTCCGCGTGCTCTTCGTCGTACGAAAAGCACGTATTCTTCATGCCCGGAATGTTCTCCAGAACGAAGCGGTGCCGACGGGCGGGCACGTCCTCGCGTTGCCGCTCCGCCGGCGGGGTCTCCTGGAAGAGGCGCACGAAGTGGAGTTGGTAGGCGGCTTGCGCCACCTCGACGAGCAGTTCGGAGATGCGGTGGCACCCACCCCGTCCCCCCACCAGGCCGCGTGCCTGGCCGGTAAATCCACGCTCGATCTTCAAGCCGACCAATCGATCCATGTTCGGGTGGGTGAGGTTGCAGACCCGGGTGAAGGGACCGTTGCGGATTTCGCTGCGTGCCGCCACGATCTCGAGCGTGGGGTGGACAATCTCCACCTCGACATGGACGTCGTGGATTTCGTCCTGCAGTACGGCTTCGATCAGGAAGCGGTCTCCCTCGATCGGGTAGATGTCGACTTCTTTGGTGCGGTGGTAGAGGGCGGCAGTGGTGGCCATGGAGCAGGGGTATCCTCTTTGGTCGGCCAGGGAAAACCGAACCGGCGCGGCCACAGACGCGGCCTTCCGGGATGTGGTAGGTTCCCCCATGGATACGGATCTCGACGCCCTTCCCGTCATCGACGTGGATACGCACTTCACCGAGCCCCCCGACCTCTGGACGTCGCGTGCTCCGGCGGCTCTTGCCGGCCGGGTTCCGCGCGTCGAGCGCAACGAGCGCGGCCAGGAGCAATGGGTGGTCGACCGGGACCTTGTTCTGGGGCCGGTGGGCTACTGCGTCATCCGGCCCGACGGGTCCAAGGAGAACGGCCAGGTGACCCTGGACACCTTCGCCGAGGTCCACCCGGGCGCCACCGAGCCCGCGGCGCGCCTCCGGGTGATGGATTCCTTCGGCATCACCATGCAGATCATCTATCCCAACGTCCTCGGTTTCACCGGGAGCTTCGTGATGAACGTGAAGGACGAGGCGCTGCGAAACTTCTGCGTCACCGCCTACAACGACGCAGCTGCAGACCTACAGGCCGCCGGCCGCGGGCGGCTCTTTCCGCAGGCCGTCCTGCCCATCTGGGATGTGGCGGCCGCCGTGCGCGAACTCGAGCGGTCCCACGATCACCTGGGGCTCACCGGACTCGTGCTCACCGACTCCCCGGAAGTGTGGGGTCTGCCGGTTCTCTCGGACCCGGTGTGGGATCCGCTCTGGGCGGCGGCCCAGGAGCGTGGGCTGCCGGTGAACTTCCACATCGGCGGGGGTGGCCCCATGGGCGCGGTCTGGCAGGGGCCGAGCCCGGGGGCATGGATCGCGGCGATGTCCACACTGGCGGACATGGGGAACATGCGCTGCATCACGAACCTGATCTTCAGTGGTCTGCTCGACCGGTTTCCGTCCCTCAAATTCGTGTCGGTCGAGAGTGGGGTGGGCTGGATCCCATTCCTGATCGAGTGCGCCGAATACCAGTGGGACGAGAACGCCGTGACCGGCCTCGCCTTGCGCCCGCGGGAGTATTTCCAGCGACAGATCTTCGCGTCGTATTGGTTCGAGAACGAGATCGGCTCGGCCCTGGCCAAGCTCGGGGACGAAAATCTCATGTTCGAGACCGACTTTCCCCACCCGACCTGCCTGTACCCGAAGGTGCGCGAGAAGATCCACGAGACGCTCGGTGGCCTCGAACCGCGTGTGCAGCGTAAGGTCCTCTTCGAGACCGCTGCGCGCGTCTACGGCCTGGCTCTTCCCGCCTGACGCATCCGCTCGCGGCCCTTCGCGGGTGGAATCGGAAAAGGGGGCGCCCGCGGATGGCGAACCATCGCGCGGGCGCTCGGGTTCAGGACGCGAGGGTGTAGAGATCCTCGGGATCGACCTCGAAGGCGAGGTCGTCTGCCTGTGATGGGTTTGCCGATTGGGGCGCGATCACCGAGAGACGGACGCCTTTTTCGTCCCCCGACGTCTCCTGGAAGCGGGCGATGAAGACGGTGTGCCCGGTCCCCTTCAGGCGATGGGGCACGAAAGGCGAATGAGCACGGACGGCCTCCGCCACGTGGGCAGGCAGGCTGCTCATCCACGCTTCGAACTGCTCCTGCGTCGGAAGTTGCCGGTCCAGAGCGGCTTGTTGTTCGAGTTCCATGTTCGGGTCCTCCTTCCCTAAGACGTGCGGACGCGGGGCAGGGAGGGCCCTCGTGGATCCCCTGCCGCAGCGAAGGGAAGATAAGGCCGATCGTTTGGTTGTCCAGAGGCCGATCCAAAAATGGATCGGGGGTCTGCTTTGCGCTCCGCTGCAGCGGGCGATGCGGCGATCCGGTTGCGAGGGGCGGTCTTCAGTCGGGGTCGTAGGCCAGGTTCGGGCGGATCCAGGCTTCGACCTGCTCGACCGAGGCCCCCTTGCGACGGGCATATCCCTCGACCTGATCCTTCTCCACCGTGCCGACCTGGAAGTACCGTGCTTGCGGGTGGCCGAGGTAGAGGCCGCTCACCGAGGCCGCCGGGGTCATCGCGAAGGTTTCGGTCAGCCCGAGTTCGGCGCGTCCGGCGTCGAGGATGTCGAAGACCTTCACCTTCTCGGAGTGATCGGGGCAAGCCGGGTAGCCGAATGCCGGTCGGATGCCGCGGTACTTCTCGGCGATCCGCTCCTCGTTTGTGAGGGTTTCCTCCCTGTCGTACCACTGTCGGCGGGCGCGTTCGTGCAGGTTTTCGGCAAATGCCTCGGCGAGGCGGTCGGCGAGCGCCTTCACCATGATCGCGTGGTAGTCGTCGTGCTTTTCTTCGAAGCTTCGGGCCAGGGTTTCGGCGCCGATGCCGGCGGTAACGGCGAAGGCGCCGACGTGGTCGGGAAGTCCGCTTTCGAGCGGGGCCACGTAGTCGGCGAGAGAGCGGTAGGCGCTCTGGCCCTCGTACTTCGTCACCTGTTGGCGCAGCATCGGAAACCGCACGAGTTCCCGGTCCCGACTCTCGTCGGCAAAAAGTACGATGTCGTCTCCCTCGCTGTTCGCGGGCCAGAAGCCGTAGACGCCACGCGCGGTCAGGAGTCCTTCTTCGACGATGCGCGAGAGCAGGTCCCGGGCGTTCGCAAAGAGGTCCCGGGCGGCCTCTCCGACGTGTTCGTCGTCGAGGATCACCGGATACTTTCCACGCAATTCCCAGGCGTGGAAAAAGAAGGTCCAGTCGATGTAGGGCGTGAGCGAGGCCAGCGGGATGTCCTCGAGCAGCTGTGTGCCCAGGAAGGGGGCAGGCGCGATGTCTTCGGCGTTCCAATCGATCGCCAGCCGGTGCTTGCGTGCTTGTTCCTGGGAGACCAGGGGCTGCGCCTGGCGTTGCTCGTGTCGTCGGCGGATTTCGGCCTGCTCGGCGAGGTTCTCGTCGACGAAAGTCGGTTTTGCCTCCGAAGAGAGCAGCGAAGAGACCACGCCCACGGCGCGCGACGCGTCGAGGACGTGGACCGTAGGCTCCTCGTAGGACGGCGCGATTTTGACCGCCGTGTGCTGACGGCTGGTCGTCGCCCCTCCGATCAGGAGCGGAGTCGCATGGCCTTCCCGGGCCAGTTCGCGGGCGACGTGGACCATTTCGTCCAGCGACGGCGTGATCAGGCCCGAAAGGCCGATCACGTCGACCTGCTTTTCTCGTGCGGCTTCCAGGATCTTTTCACAGGGGACCATGACACCGAGGTCGATCACCTCGTAGTTGTTGCAGCCGAGGACCACGCCCACGATATTCTTGCCGATGTCGTGGACGTCCCCCTTGACGGTCGCCAGGAGGATCTTCCCCTGCGCTTTTGGCCCGCCATCGCCCGAGGCCTCCTGCTTCTCCTTCTCCATGAAGGGCTCGAGGTAGGCTACCGCACGCTTCATCACGCGCGCGCTCTTCACCACCTGCGGCAGGAACATCTTTCCCGACCCGAAGAGGTCGCCGACGATCTTCATGCCGTCCATGAGCGGTCCTTCGATCACGTTGAGGGGCCGATCGTAGTTGCTGCGGGCTTCCTCGGTGTCGGCTTCGATGTGATCGACGATCCCCTTGACGAGCGCGTGCGAAAGACGCTCCTCTACGGTGCCCTGGCGCCAGGTGTCGTCCTCGACGCGGGTTTTGCCCGACCCTTTGACGGTGTCGGCGAAGGCCACCAGTCGTTCGGTCGCATCGGGGCGCCGGTTCAAAACGACGTCCTCGACGAGTTCGAGTAGATCCTTCGGAATGTCCTCGTAGACCGCCAATTGGCCGGCGTTGACGATGCCCATGTCCATACCGGCCTGCATCGCGTGAAAGAGGAAGGCGGAGTGGATGGCTTCACGCACGACGTCGTTGCCGCGGA
>JAPOLW010000188.1 GCA_029976905.1 bacterium
TTCTCGACCAGGCCGATCACCGGGACGTGGACCTGGTTGAACATCCGTACGCCGCGCCGGACGTCGGCGAGAGCCACCTCCTGCGGGGTCGTCACGATGAGGCCGCCGGTCATGGCGAGTTGCTGGGCGAGTGTCAACTGGACATCGCCGGTGCCGGGGGGCAGATCGAGGACGAGGAAGTCGAGTTCTCCCCACTCCACGTTTTGGATGAACTCGGCAACGAGCTTGGTGAGCATGGGGCCGCGCCAGATCACGGGGCGGTCCCGCTCGATGAAGAAGCCCATCGAAATCATCCGCAGACCGTGGGCTTCGATCGGAACGATGCGGCGCTCTTCGGTGACCACCGGCTGTTCGTCCTCGACGCCCAGGAGGAGGGGAACGCTCGGGCCGTAGACGTCGGCATCGAGAAGCCCCACGCGGCCGTACTTCTTCAAGGCCAGCGCCAGGTTGACGGCGACGGTCGATTTACCGACGCCGCCCTTTCCGCTCGCGACCGCCACAATGGTACGGACGCCGGGAATCGGTTGCGGGCCGCGCGGCCCGGGGCCACTCGCCGGCGCCGTCGGGGCGGGGCTCGCCTGGGTGGCGGGCCCCCGCGCGGCCTGGGGCGGGGCCTCCGAAAAAAGCTCGAATTCCGGGGATCCCGTGACCTCGGCGACGGCATTTTCGATCGCTGGGCGAATTTTGCCTACCAGATCCGGATCCCCGGCCGGCGGAGCCAGGACGATGCGCGTGCCGTTTTCGTCGACCCGGACGTCGCGGACGATGCCGAAGGAAACGATGTCCCTCGAAAAACCGGGATATTTCACGCTCTTGAGGGCTTGCAGTAGATCTTCGGCGGTCGCTGGCATGTGCAAGGACGTTAGCCGACCGCGGGCGACCGGCAAGCCCGGCGAGCGAGGACCCGGCAGAGAGCGCCGCATTGATAACGCTATGTGCCCTTCTTGACGGTTCCCGCTGAAGAAAAGGCCAGCGAATCCAGCGTTTTCGCGATGGCACCTCCATTGCTTCCAGACACATCGACAACGAGGCCAGGGATGGCCGCCGAGGGTTGCCGCGGGCGTGCGGTTGGTCGCACGCCTGGAGAGGGGCCCCGGTTTCGACCACGGCCCGCGAAAACGGGCCAAATTGTTGAAGTCGAGGAGTGTAACGAGATGATGGAAGCTGCGTACATGGAGGACCAAGTGATGTCGGATGACCTGACGGGCGGTGAGATCCGCGAACTGCGCAAGAGCCTGGGGCTCACCCAGGAGGAGTTTGCCCACGCGGTCGCGGTAACCTTTTCGACGGTCAATCGCTGGGAGAACGGTCACGCCAAGCCGAGCAAGTTGGCGCGCCGGGCCATCGAGGCCCTCGCCTCGCGTCGCCCGAGCGAGTCGGCCGGAAGCAAGACGATCGAGGAGTTGGCCGCTCCCTCCCCGTTCACCAATCGGGAGCAGTAATTTCCCTCGCAGCTTCGATCCGGTAATGCCTGGTCCGGATGAAACCCGGACCAGGCAACCGGATCGCCGCTTGCGACACCGTCGTCGCACTTGCTTCCGCCACCCGTGGCGGAAGTACCCTGTTCGCAAAGAACAGTGATCGCCCTCCGGGGGAGTGCCAGCCGCTCTGTCTCGTCGAGCGGGCCGACCATGCCCCGGACGCGCGCGTCCATTGTCAGTACATCGAGATCCCCCAGGTACGGCGGACCGCCCGCGTTCTGGGGTCGCGGCCCGTATGGCTCTGGGGTTTCGAGCACGGGGTCAACGAATATGGTCTGGCGGTCGGCAATGAGACCATCTTTGCCCGCGAGACGCCTGCCTCTCGTGGGCTTCTCGGCATGGATCTCGTGCGCCTTGCACTCGAGCGCGCCACCAACGCCGACGAAGCGCTCGACGTCCTGACGTCCCTGATCGAGCAGCATGGGCAGGGGGGATCGGGTTTCCGCGAATTCGAGTTCCCCTACAACAGCTCCTTCCTGGTTGCCGATCCGGATGGAGCCTGGATCCTCGAGGCGCTCGGTCGCCATTGGGCGGCCCGCCGTTGCCGATCCACGGACGCCATCTCCAACCAGATCACCATTGCGTCCGACTGGGAAAGACTCTCGGAGGGGATTCGCGAGTACGGAACCCACCTCGGCCTCGATGTCGGGGAGCCCTTCGACTTTGCCGCGACGTTCCGTGACGTCGAAAACATTCCCCGCGCTCTTTCGGAGGGGCGGCTGCGCCGTTCCCGTACGCATCTGGCCGCCTCGGAGGGACGCCTCGATGTCGCGCTGATTTGTGAGCTGCTGCGAGACCACGACCGAAGTGGACGCCAATATCGCCCCGGGGCCGAGGTGGATACCGAAGCCTACTACACGGTTTGCATGCACGAGGGGCTCAGCCGGACGACCGCCAGCCTCATTGCCGGGCTCGAGTCAGGCGGCACTGGCCTGCCGGTCGTCTGGGCGAGTTTCGGGCGTCCGTGCTGCTCCGTCTTCTTTCCCGTCGTCGTCGCCGAACGTCTGCCGGCCGCTTTCACCGAAGGGTCCGACGAGCCCACGGACGTCCTGTGGTGGGTCTTCGAGAAGATCGCGCTTGCCGTCGAGCAGAACCCGAAGCGAGCGGACGACGTCCGCGCCGTCTTCGATCCTCTCGAAGCAACCCTGCTCGACGACGGACGGCGCGCGGCGGCGGATCTCGCCGGACTGTCCGGTGCCGGGGCGGAGCGCTACGCAGAGGCTTTCCTGGCCGATGTGGCCGAGCGCGTCGGCCAGGCGGCCCGGCGTCTGTTGACCGACCTCGCGACGACGCCCGGCCCGTGAGGGCGGAGCGGGAGAGCAGGACCGCTTGGGTCGGTTCTACTCTGCGCTTTCGCCCAGAAGCAGGACGCGATCACTCGAGCGACTGCGTTCGGCGATGAGCAGGGCCTGGCCCGCGTCGTTGAAGCCGACCGTCGTGAGATCTGTGATGATCCCCAGATTTTCCGAGTCAGCGCTGCTCGCGATCGTGACGAATTCTCCGTCGGCGCGCCGGACGGTGGCACGGGTCTCCTCGATGATGCGGGTCTCTCCCTGCTGCCTTCCGAGAATCGTCACGAAGAGGACGTCGCCCACGGAGTTGATGCGGGTGCCGCTGATCGAGAAGACCTCGAGCTCCTCTGCGGGAAAGGGTTCTCCCTCGCAGAGGATCTCGATGATGTCGTTCCTGTCGCCCAGGCGGAGGCACGCACGACTGGTGTCGGCTTCGGTGTCGAGCAGAGTGGTTTGGAACATGGCCTGCCCACCGCCGAGTCCGAGTCCGCGAAGGCCGAAGACGAGTTCGTCGCCCTCGAAAACGCCTTCCCGGGCGAAGGGAACGAAACGCGCTCGATCGAGAAATCCCAGTTGATCGAGTACGGGATCGTCTTCGGTTTCGGGCTCGAGGCCAAGCTCGACGAGGAGCCGGCCATCGAGGTCGAGGTCGACGATGTCGATCCGGTTCACATTGCCTAACTCGGGAATTTCCTGGTCGTTGCGAAGAATGACCTCGACGCGACCATTCTCGAAGCGGACCACGCTTGGCGAGGTTCGCCGCGCGGGCACGGAGAAGAAAAGGTCGCCATCCTCGTTCATGGCGATCTGGGCATCGTTGGCTTGCCGTCGGTTGAGCAGAAACTCGGGGTGGACGATCTGGGTGACTCGGTCTTCGTCGGCGACGAAGAGCGCCACGGTGCAGAGGTAGCGGACCGAATCTCCGCTGGGTTCCGCGTCGCAGTCCCCGCCCCCCGCCGTGAAGGCGACACGACCTCCGCGCACGATCCGGAAATTGCCCAGGAGGCGGAAATCGGGGGCCTGGGCGCCGCTGGAGCCCGCGATCGTGCGCACCTCGTCTGCCGGCGCGACGTGCAGCTGGTCGCTATCGAGGCCTTTCCCGCTGCGGAACGCGAGTTCCCCCGTCGGCGCCATGCGCAGGCGGGCCAGAGTCGTGAGGTCGATGTTCGCGGGAGCGTTTCCGGAGCCGAAGATATTGCGTAGAGTTCCGTCCGCGTCGCGGCGCAGGATGGCGCGCCCTTCGTCGTTCTCGGCCGCGGCGATCACGGCGATGCTTCCGTCGCTGGCAAGGGCCGCGTCTTCGATATTGCCGATCACGAATCCGTCACCTGCGGCGTTTCCGTTGCGCAGGATGACCTTCGCGCTGCTCGAGCCACTGGGGCCGTTGCCCGGAGGAGAAACGGGGAACGAGCCCGGCGTCGGTTCGGGCGGACGCATGTTGCCGCCGTCTCCGTCGCCCCCGCCCCCACCGCATCCGATTGGGACGAGCAGAAGCGACGCGAGGGTCGAAGAAATGAGGACGCGTAGAAGATTGGTGTACGGCGGCAAAAGGGGAAAACCTCCATGGGGCCGGCGCCGTACGGATGCAGGCGACGCGGAGGCGGTGATGCGCCGGGTCCCACCGCTACAGTAGCGGGCCTGCCGCGTTACTGGAAACCCGGATTCTGGCAATTTCCCGGCGACTCCTTCGGACCCCTGCGAACGGGGCCGCTTCCGTTCGCAGGGGTCGTGTCGCGCCGCGGTCAGGCCGCGACGGGGGGCTGCTCGGAAATCGCGAGTTCTTCACCCAGGAACCATTCCATGGGGTATCCCGTGTACTTCGCAATGCGGAACAGCACGTCGGTCGTGGGAATACGGCCGTTCATGTAGTTGTAGACTGCGGACAGACTGAGTCCGAGGTCGTAGGCGAAGGCCTTGGGCTCATCTTGCACCACGAAGCGGATGCGGTCCGACAGGATTCGGGGGTCGATGGTCATCGTTTCCATGGATCTTCTCTCCTTTCTGCCTCCGACCCGGCTTCCGGGTGGGGGCTTGTCCATTCCCTCGATCGGCCAAAAAAAAGGCCGCTGAGCTCATGCCCAGCGGCCTATCCTTCGAGGGATCGTTGCGGTTCTTCTTCAGAGATCTCCTCGTGGGGGGCGGCTGGGTCGCGCGTCGCAAATTTTCGCGACCGGAGTACACGTGGTCTTTGCCGTACAGCGAAGCCACGCGCCGGTCGCCATGACATGCACGCGGGGCGTCTGCGCAGAGACGTCCCGAAGGCCTTGGCTCCAGCGGTTTTGTGTGGATGGCTTCATGGGAAGGTCGTTCCTCGGACGGATCTTGCCGATCTAAAAATGGAGTGTAGCCGCGTGTGAGGCGGCGATTCAAGCCCCTCTTCTCCACGGCTGTGGAACGGCGTCTCTCTCACTCCGGCGCAGCTTTTTCCGCCTCCTCGAGGGCGGCGCGGACCTCGACCCAACGCTCCATGCGCTCGTCGAGCCGCTGGGTCAGGTCGGCGTAACTCCGCTGTTGGGATCCGGCGTCGAAGTCGGGGGTCTCGTAGGACGCCGGGTCGGCCAGGCGTCGTTCCAACGCACCCTTTTCCGCCTCCAGAGCCTCGATCTCGTCCTCGAGCGCACGGGCCTCCCGCCGCAGCGGGCCCGTCCGTCGCGCGAGGGCATTGCGTGCTTCGGCGGCACGGCGTCGCTCGGCGCGTCTACCGCGGCCCGACCGCGCCTCATCGGTCCCCGAGCCGGGCTCGGGTTCGTCCGTGGGTGGAACGACCACCGTCTGGGCTTCCTCCCGGGCGCGTTTCCAGAGGTAGTAGTCCCAATCCCCCGGGTACTCCGAGATCCGCTGTGGTTCGACGCGGATCACCCGCCGCGCCAGTCGTCGGATGAAGTGCACGTCGTGACTCACGAAGCAGAGCGCGCCTTCGAAGGCGGTGAGGGCTTCGATGAGAGCGTCCACCGAAGCGATGTCGAGGTGGGTCGTCGGTTCGTCCATGAGGAGGACGCTGGGCGGCGCGAGGAGGATCCGGGCGAGGGCGAGCCGGCTTTTTTCGCCCCGCTGAGAACGGACGCGGGCTTGAAGACGTCGTCTCCCCGGAAGAGGAACGAACCCAGAAGGGTGCGCACGAGGGTGTCGCTCTGCTCGGGTGCCGCCTCGCGTGCGTTCTCGAGAACGGTCCGGCTCGGGTCGAGGATTTCGTGGCGGTGTTGAGCGTAGTACCCGACGGTGGCGCGCAAGCCCGGGGTGCGGGTGCCGGCCTGTGGTTCCAGGACGCCGCCGAGCAGCTTCAACAGCGTCGATTTGCCGGCGCCGTTGGGCCCGACGAGCACGGTCTTTTCTCCCCGGCCAAGCCGGAAATCGAGGTTTTCGTAGACCGACTCGTCCTCGTATCCAAAGCGGACGTTTTCGAGTTGGAGCGCCACATCCGACGTGCGGGCGGGTTGGGGAAAGCGAAGACGGACCTGTGCATCGTCGGAGTCGACGGTGAGGCGCTCCTCTTTTTCCAGGGCCTTGATGCGACTTTGCACCTGCGTGGCCTTCGTGTTCTTGGCGCGGAACCGTTCAATGAAGCGCTCGGTTTGCCGAATCCGCCGATCCTGGGCGCGCGCGGCCGCCTCGCGTTGTGCCCGACGCAGAGCACGCTCGCGAACGTACTCCTCGTAGGAGCCGGGGTAGCGCGTCAGGAGGCCCCGGTCGACTTCGAGAATCGACTCGGTCGTCGCATCGAGGAAGGCGCGATCGTGGGAGATGACCACGAGCGTCGAGCGCACCCGACCGAGAAATCCCTGAAGCCAGAGGACCGACTCGAGGTCGAGGTGGTTCGTGGGTTCGTCGAGGAGCAGAACATCCGGGAGGTCCAGCAGGAGCCGAGCGAGTTCGGCACGCATGACGTAGCCCCCCGAAAAAGAAGCCAGTCGACGCTCTTCCTCGCCGGGGCGAAAGCCGAGTCCAGCCAGGATGCGGCGCGCCCGTGCTTCGCGATCGTGCCCTCCGAGTCCGGCGAAGGCCGCGTGTGCTTCGGCCAGACGGGCGGAGAGCGCCTCGCGCTCGACATCGTCGGCGGCCCGCTGGATTTCTCCGGGCAGGCGATCGAGTTCGTCGCAGAGCGTGGCCATTCTCCCGTTGGGACGCAGAGCCGTGTTCAGCACGGTCTCGTCGGGTGCGACCAGGATCTCCTGCGGCAGATGTCCCAGGGTGAGCCCGCGGGCCCGACGGATGGCCCCAGAGTCCGGCTCTTCGTGGCCGAGGAGCAGAGCGAGCAGGGTCGACTTGCGACCTCGTTCGATGCCGTAAGACGCGGCGATCGCATCAACGATCGATGACGCGTTGTCGACTTGCCCCTTGACGTAGAGAAC
>JAPOLW010000189.1 GCA_029976905.1 bacterium
CGAGCAGGCAGACCAGATCGAGGGAATGTCCCGACCGCTGGAGCACAGCGCTCGCCGTGGACTTCGTCGATGCGCCGCGGGTGGAGACGTCCGTCAGACTCGCGAGCACGATCCCGATCGCGAGCAGCCGGACGACGATGGTCCCTCGATGGATCGGCAACATGGTAGGTGTCGGCGCGCTTCCACGCCGTCCAAACACGATCAGAGAGGAGTGCTACCGCTTTGGCGCGGCGCCGCCAAACGCTTTGGGCACCCGCGGCGGAGCCGTTGGGAGCCGACGCTTCTCCTGTATGGCGGTCTCGACGAGGGCGCGCATTTCGCGAAGAAAGCGTGTCGGCCCAAAGCGCAGCGCTTCCTCGTGCATGCGCTCGGGATCGAAGCTCGTGCGCTCCAGGGACTCCATGGCGGCGGCCACGGCATCGCTGGTCTGGCGGTCGAACCAGATTCCGCAGACACCCGGCTTCACGGATTCGGTGGCGCCGCCGACTCCGTAGGCAACGACCGGACAGCCGCGCGCGAAGGCCTCCACCGGAACGATGCCGAAGTCTTCTTCTCCGGGAAAGAGCAACCCCCGGGCGCGCTCGAGGTGGCTCTGAATCACGTCGTCGGGCTGCCAGCCGAGGATCTCGACGTTGGCAGGGGCCTTCGGGCGTAGCCGTTCGGCTTCGGGGCCGCCGCCGATCACCACGAGGCGGCGCCCGAGCGCACGGCAGGCTTCGATGGCGAGATCGAGGCGCTTGTAGGCGGTATGGAATCCCACGCTGAGGTAGAAGTCCTGCCGTTCGCTCCTGGTCGGCTGTGCGGGCACCTCGACGGGTGGATAGACGACCGCGGCTTCGCGTCCGTAGGCCTTCTGGATCCGTGCCGCCACATAGTGGGAATTGGCCACGAAACGGTCGACGCGTCGGGCCGCCCGGACGTCGACCGAACGCGCCCACGCCACCGATGCATCGAAGACCGGACGGGCGAGACGCGGAAGGCCCTCCCGGTAGGCGTGGTAGAATTCCGGTTCGTACGCGTAGCGCATCGGCGAATGGCAATAGACGACGACGGCACTGCGCTCGGCCGGTCGCATGGCCTTGGCGATCGCAGCATCCGAGCAGAGGACGAGATCGACCTCGGGGAGGTGCATGCGTCGTGCGGCGAGGGGAAGGAGGGGGAGAAGTCGGGGATAGTGCCGGGTGGCTCCGGGCACGTGTCGAAGGAAGGACGGATGGATTTTCCGACCCGCCAGGGGGGAGTCCGCGATGCCAGAGGAATCGTGCACGAGGGTATAGAGCGGTGCGTGAGGGACCAGGTCGGCCAGTGATTCGAGGACTTTTTCGCCGCCGCGGATCCGCACGAGCCAGTGGTGGGCGAGGACGGCAGAGACCGGCAGCGGCTCGACCGATCCGAAGGTTGTCGTTTCGTCGCGCATGATCGGATGGGGTTGCCAGGGCGCTTCCGGCCAGGACGGTGCGCCGCCTGGCCGGTCTTGTAGACCACCGCGCCGGTCGCAGCTAGACGCCTCGAGGGGGTCGCGGTTCGGCCGGGGGACCGGGCGAGCCTCCTCGACCACCGCTCAGGTCGCGGCTAGAACCCGGGGATGCCGGTCCCGACGGCCAATTCCAGGGTGCCTTTCGACACGGTCTACGAGAACGAGCACGTCCTCGTGGTCGCCAAGCCGCGCGGACGTGTCACGCTGCCCGGCCGGGGGCACGATCACGACACGTTGTTGAACGGCGTCTTCGCCTCGCACGGACGCGCTCTGGCCCGCCTGGGTGCTCGCCGCGACTACGGACTCCTGCACCGCCTCGATCGCGCCACGAGCGGGCTCGTCGTCTTCGCGCGGACCGCGGAAGCCTACGATCGGCTCCGCAAGGCTTTCGCGGATCGTCGCGTCGTAAAGACCTATTTGACGATCGTGCGGGGGCGTCTTCCGGGCGCTCGCGGCGTTCTGCGCAAACGCCTGCGCCAGGAGCGTCGGGGTGATCTTCTCGTGAGCGTTTGCGATCCCCGGGGAGTCGAAGCGGTGACGAGATGGCAGCGGTGGGCGAGCGGTTCCGGGCGTCATCTGGTCACCTGTCAGATCGAGACCGGCCGTCTGCACCAGATCCGTGCCCACCTTGCGGCTCTGGGAACTCCGGTCGAGGGAGACACGGTCTACGGGGTTCCGAGTGCTCCCGATGCCCGGGCGTCGGCGTCCCGCCGCGCAGATCGGTCCCTGCTCCTGCACGCCTGGAAACTCGAGTTCCCCGACCCCGCAGGAGGCTCTCCGGTGCGGGTCGAAGTCGCGCCGCCGCAGTATTTTCGGCAGGCCGCGCAGGCCTGGGGCCTGGATTGGAAGGTGGTCGGAAGAGCGCCCGGGCCCCGCGCGCCAGGGGCCCGGGGCGCACGCGGACGAAACGATTAGTATCGCTTGCTCTATGGATTAGCAAAAATTCCCTATCGGGGCCGGTCGGGGTGCCGTAAAACACTATGAGTGTCGCTGTTCGGCGCTCCCACGACAATTCAGTAGAGCTTGTGACCGTCTCGAGCGGCCCGAAGGCTCGGCCCGACCTCGTCGTCGGATCGGAGCCTGCCGTGGGTTCGACCCCACGCCTCGCCTGCGTCCCCCGGAAGGGTTCTGACTCCCTGCCGCGACGCCCGCGCCGGGGTGCCCTTCGAGCGCTGGTCGCGGGCGCTCTGAGCGCCCTGCTCCTGTGTCCGCCGAGTGTTCTGGGGGAAGCCCACGCGGTCCCCGAAATCCTGGTCACCAAGCCGGTCCACGCTGTCGGAATGCTCTACGACGCTCTCACCGAGTGCCGCTCTTCGTTGCCCGAGCGGCGGCGCTGGGAGATCGCGGAGACGATCGAACGCGAGGCCCGGCGTCACGGATACGATCCCCTCTTCGTGCAGGCCATGGTCGAGATCGAGAGCACCTGTCTGCCGACCGCGCGCAGCCGCATGGGAGCGCTCGGGTTGATTCAGGTCAAGCCGACGACCGCGCGGGCCGTCGCCAGGGATGCCGGTCTTCCCTGGGAGGGGGCGGACGCGCTCTACGACCCGGACTTCAACGTCCGCGTTGGGCTCCACTACCTCAACCAACTCGAAGAGCGCTTCGGAGACCCGCGGGCTGCGATCGCGGCCTACAACATGGGTCCGACGCGCGCCGCGCGTCTGGGGCTCGATCGGGTCCGAAACAGTCGTTACGTCCGCAGCATCCTCGAGCGCTACGAACGCCTTCTCGCCGCGCAGCCTGCGTCGGTGGGCGACCCTACCTGATCTGCTCGTCGGCGAAGCGCCGCAGGCCATCGATCTTCGAGTCGAGATCCTCCTCGCGGCCGCCGTAGAGGACCCACGGCTTCGTCACGAGGTGGGTGACGCCGAACTCCTCGAGCCGCCGGTAGGCGTCGCGGTCGAAGGCATCGACACACGACACCATCACCCGCATCGGGATGTGCGCGCGCGGCCCCTCGGCACGCATGGCCCGGAGGCGTCCGATGAAGGAGCGAAGCTCTTCGGTCGTGTGTCGGTCGGAGATCCAGCCGTCGCCGACGGTGGCGGCCCGACGCAGCGCACGCTCGGAAAGACCGCCGACCACGATGGGAATCTCCTTCCTGGGCGCGGGGCTCATTTCCAGCCGGTCGAAGCTGTAGAATTCGCCGCGGTGCTCGACCATGCCCCCCTTCCACAGCTTGCGGAGGACCTCGATCATCTCGTCGGTGCGGCGACCGCGGGCCCGGAAGCTTTGCTCGAGTAGGTCGAACTCGTCTTCCATCCACCCCGTTCCGATGCCGAGCGTGAGGCGATCGTTCGAGAGTGCGGCCGCGGTGCCGACGGCCTTGGCCACGACGAATGGGTTGCGCATGGGCAGGACGTAGACTCCGGTCACGAAACGGATGCGTTCGGTGACCGCGGCCATGGCGCCGACCGAGACCCAGGGGTCGGGCCAGTCCGTGAAGGGCTCCCAGCGGAGGCTGCCATCTGCGGTGTAGGGATAGGGCGCCTTCACGGTCTCGGGGTGGACGACGTGATCCGAGAGCGCCAGGGTGTCGAAGCCGGCTTCCTCGGCGGCCCGGGCGATCGGAAGCATGTGTTCGGTCGGGCCGAACGCGAGGTGGCAGACGAACTTCATGGCGCCGGCATCTCCTCGGCCATCTCGCGCAACTTGTTCTTGGCGACCTTGTCGAGGGTCGCCTTGGGGAACTCCTCGACGAAGTAGACGGCCCGGGGAACCTTGAAGTCCGCGAGATTCGCTTTGCAATTCTCCAGGATCTGTCGGGCAAATTCGTCATCGGCCGGCGCCCCCGGCCCCCGTACGACGAAGGCGACCGGCACCATGTCGAGCATGTCGTGGGAGCGCGCGACCACGGCAACGTCCGCGATCCCCGGTACCTGACGACAGGTGTCTTCCACTTCGCGAGCGGATACGTTCTCGCCACCGACCTTCAAGGCATCCTTGTCGCGGTCGCAGTAGAAGAAATTGCCTTCCTCGCCAAGGCGAACCATGTCGCCGGTCTTGAACCAGCCGTCTTCGGTGAAACTCTTCTCGTTCGCTTCGGGGTTGTCGTAGTATTCGAGAAAGAGCTGAATGCCCCGCGTCCCGCGTACCCACAACTCTCCGATCGAGCCGTCGTCGCAGATGGCACCGGTCTCCGGGTTCACGATGAGGAACTCGTAGCCCGGAGTTGGTTTCCCCATCGATCCCTTCGGGTAGGTCTGTTCGTAGTCGGCGCGCGTCGCGTGGATGACGGTCTCGGTCATGCCCCAGAAGACGCCGACCCGCATCTTGAGCCACGCTTCGAGTTCGGGCATCACGAGGCCAAAGGCGCCGACCTTCAACTTGTGCTCGGGCACTTCCTGGGCGGCGACGGCCTTGAAGACGAAGGGAATGAGGGAGACGTGCGTCACGTCGTGCTTGAGCACGACCTCCCAGAAGCGACTGGCCGAGAACTTCGGCTGCAGGACGACGGTCCCGCCCACACCCAGCGTCGTCCACATCGACCAACTCTGCGCGTTGACGTGGAAGAAGGGGAGGTAGATCAGGTAGGCGTCCTCGGTCTTCATGTCGATATTGATCGGACCCATGCGAGAAGCCCACAGCGCGTTGGCATGGGTATGGACGACGGCCTTGGGGCGGGACGTGGTACCCGACGTGAACATGATGCCGACGGGCAGCATCGGCTCCGGCTCGCGATCGGGCAGGGATGTGGGGTCGCCGCGCACTTCATGGAAGGCAACGAGACCGTGGCTTTCTTGTTCGGGTGTCGCCGCTTCGCCGCTGTTGTCGGGCGTCACGGCGATCCAACGCAGATTCTTCGCACTTCCGGCGACGAGCGTTGCGAATTGGGGTTGGGTGATGGCCGCGACGCAGCCGGTGTGCTCGGCGAAGTATTCGATTTCGCTCCCGACGCTCCGGGTGTTCGTCGTCACTGCGACCGCTCCGAGGCGAGCGCACGCGTACCAGGCGAGCACCATCTCGGGGCAGTTCTCGGCGTGGATCAGGACCTTGTCGCCCTTGCGCACGCCGCGATCGTGGAGTCCGGCCGCGATGGCCTGGGTCTCTTCGGCGAACTCGCGGTAGGACCAGCGGCGTTCCGCACCACTGCGGGGCTCCCAGATCAGGACCGGGTGGTCCGGTTTCGTGCGGGCCCAGAGGTCCAGGAGCCAGGGCAGGTCCTGGCCGGCAAACTGAAAGGCGGCGCTTTGGTCTCGATCCATCATGTCTGGGACTGTAGGAAGCCGCCGCGGCTCGCGCCACTCGACCGCCGTTGCTGGCGGGGAAGGGCGGCGGCTATGGTGGACCCTCATGCCGGCCATCGACGACGTCGTCACGATCGTTCCAGAGGGGCGCATCGGATTCGGAATCCACCTCCCCATCGCGGCGCAGAGTTCGAGCTTCGCGCAGGGGTGGGAACGGGAATGCGGACCACCGGAGATGCGCCAGATTGCCGAGGCCGCGGATCGCGCCGGGTACTTCTACCTCGCCGTGTCCGATCACATCGCGGTGCCCCGCGAACTCGCGCCGCGGATGTCGACCGTCTGGTACGACACCGTGGCTACCCTTGCCTGGTGCGCGGCGGCGACGTGCCGCATCCGGCTTTTGTCCTATGTGGCGGTGTTGCCCTATCGACACCCCCTCGACACCGCGAAGGCGTACTCGACGATCGACGCGCTCTCCGGGGGCCGTCTCGTCCTCGGTGTGGGTACGGGCCACGCCCAGAAGGAATTCGAAGCCCTGGGGATCGACTTTCGTCGTCGTGGACGTCTGCTCGACGAGTCGATCGATGCCGTCGCGGAGGCGTTTCGCGAAGAGTACCCCGTGCACGATGGGGCGTCGTTCCGGTACGCCGACGTCGGCGTCGGTCCGCGCCCGGTGCAACGGCCGCGTCCACCCATCTGGGTCGGCGGCTCGAGCCGGGCCGCCATTCGGCGGGCGGCCGAGCGGGGCGACGGATGGCTGCCGCAGGGGCCTCCCGAGATGGGGATGGCCGGTGCCATCGAGATGTTGCGCACGCATCGGGCGGAAAAGCGCGATGGCGCGCCGATCGAGATCGGACAGAACCTTCCGTGGATGTACGTCGGTCGGCCTTCCTGGGACGTGCCCGAGGGAACCCTGACGGGCGCGGGGGAGAGTCTCGCTGGGGCGGTGCAGGAGGCGCGGGCGCTGGGGGTGAGTCACATGGGCGTGCGCCTGCGGGCACGGGATGCCTGCGAGCAGATCGACCAGCTCGCGGCCTTCATGGAAGAGGTGGCGCCGCATACGGGTGGATGAACCCACCGCGTGCGTGTGGGCAGAGGCGGCCCGGCCGCCCTGGAACGCGCGCGGTGGTTCAGGTAGGCGCGGTGGAACCCGGCGCGTCCGCCTCCTGGAGGTAGCCCAGGGTCAGGAGCAGGGGCCCGGCTTCGCGCAGCACGACGGCGAGATCCTCGGGCGAAAGATCCTTGCGCCAGCGGCCGATGGACGAGCTCTGCAGGGGCTTCGTCGCCTCGGGGTTCTGTGCGAACTTCATCGGATCGCGCGAGGCGGTCTGGACCGAATGGAAGTTCGTGACCGCCGGCTCCCAGGGCAGCTGGAGAAAGTCGAAGAGGGCGCGCAGGGTGCTCTCG
>JAPOLW010000018.1 GCA_029976905.1 bacterium
CCATGGAGAGCGCGCGGCTCCCCGCCGGCGTGGCTTCGGTTCTCGTCAACGACGAATCCTATTGGACGCGCAACCGCATCGAGCTGATCATCAACAACGGCCTGGTGGGCTGCTTCCTGATCACCGGAGCTCTGCTGCTCTTTCTCACCCCGCAGGTGGCGTTGTGGGTCCTCGTCGGCATTCCCGTGGTCTTCCTTACCGTCCTCATGATCTTCCCCGCGATCGGACTCACGGTGAACATCGTGACCCTGACCGGATTGGTGGTCGTCCTGGGGATGGTGGTCGATGATGCCGTCGTGGTGGCCGAACGCATCGTCGCCAAACGCCAGGAGGGCCTCGACAACGAGGAGGCGGCGACGCGCGGCGCAGTCGAGATGGCGCGTCCGGTGATTGCCTCGGCGATTACCACGATGCTCGCCTTCGCCCCGCTGCTCGCAATCGGCGGCATGGCCGGGAAGATGACCCGATCGATGCCCTACGTCGTCGTCCTCGCCTTGATCGCATCGCTGCTCGAATCCTTCCTGATCCTCCCCGGTCACATGTCGATGGGTCGCGGGGCCCAACCGACGCCGAAGCGGCAGTTCGTCAGGCGAATGGAAGAATGGTACCGCGGGGCGCTCGAGCGGACACTCCATCACCGCATCGCAGTCGTCGCGGCCTTCCTCGCGGCCTTCTTCGTGATCCTGGTTCTCTGCCTGCCGAGCCTGCGGGTGATCATTTTTCCGCAGGACGATGCCGAAGCCGTCTTCGTCAAGGTAACGACTCCATTGGGAACCTCGATCGAGCAGACCGAAGCGATCGTCGCCTCGATCGAACGGCAGATCCCCGATCTCATCCCCGGCGATCTCGCGGCGGTGACCGCGCGCATCGGACACCAGGAGGTGGGCGGCAAGGGATTCGACCGCGAGCAGGGCTCGGCCGAGAACGAGGCCGTGGTCTCGGCACTCATGCGACGCGGCGACCTCGAGCGCAGCCCGGTGCAGTGGATGGAGCACCTCGAGCGGAATCTCGTCGTTCCCGAGGGAACCATTCTCCTCTTCGAGCCCGCCCAGGCGGGTCCTCCGGTCGGTTCCGCCGTGACCCTCCACGTTGCCGGGAACGACCACGCGGCCCGGCGCGCCACCGCCCGGGAAATCGCGCACTTTCTCGAAGGGCTCGATGGTGTCGTGAACATCGACATCGACGAGCGCCCCGGCACGCCGCAGGTCGACCTGAATCCGGACTACGAAAAACTGTCGCTCCTCGGCCTCGCCCCGCGCGACGTCGCGCAAACGCTCAAGGGAGCCTTCCACGGCATTCCCGCCTCCGAACACCGTGACCTCGACGAAACGACCGAGTTCCGCGTCCTCCTCGACCCGGGCGCGCGCGGCAGCTTGACCGCCCTGCTCGAGCTTCCCGTCCGTTCTCGAGACGGGACCCTCGTGCGGATCCGCGACGTCGTCCGACCCGTCGAAACCGCCTCCGTTTCCCGGATCTACCACCGCAACGGCATCCGCGTCGCCACGGTCACCGCGAACTTCACCGCCGACTCGGGTCACACCGCCATTGCCATGGCCGAGCGCCTCGATCGCGAATTACTGCCCCGCTACGCCGAGCGAACCGAGGTGGAGGTCTATCAGGGCGGGGAGGCGGAAGAGACACGCAAGACGACGGGAGATTTCGGGAGCGTAGCGCTTCTGGCGCTGGGTGGAATCACGGTGATCATCGCCTTGATGCTCGGATCCTTTCTCGAAGCCTTCTTCGTCATCGCGATCATCCCATTCTCGTTCGCCGCGGTGGTCCTGACCTTCTTCATCCACGATCGTGCTTTTTCACTCTTCGCCATGATGGGTTCGGTCGGACTGGCCGGCGTCGTGGTGAACTCGTCGATCGTCATGGTCGATGCAATCCACCGCCGCCTCGAGCACATCGCGCCGCGCGATCGCCACCTCCACCGCGCCGACATGATCGACGCCGTCGTCGGGCGGCTACGGCCCATCGTCGTGACGTCGATCACCACCCTGGGCGGTGTGCTCCCGATGGCCTACGGCATCGGTGGCTACGACGTGGTGGTGGCGCCCATGTCTCTCGCGCTCGGTTGGGGTCTTGCCCTGTCCACGGTCGTCACCCTCTTCCTGGTACCCGTGCTCTACTCGATCGCCTCCGACTTGCGGCGCATCCCCGTCCTCGACAGCCTCCGGGACCTCGTGGGACAGGCCTCGGCGACCGAGACTCCGGGCCCTGAAACGATCCCGGGAACACGATCGCTCCCGCGCCGCTGAGACGCCTCGCCGGACGCGCTCTCCGGGCTCGGGAACGCGAGGGCGAGCCGTCAGCCCCCGAACGCCAGACCGCAGTCCGGGCACTCGGTCGCATCCGCCGCCAGCGGCGTCTCGCACGCCGGGCAGGACTCGACGTCCCCCTCCGGCAGCGGCTCGACCTGTGCCTCGGGAAGCGCCTGTGCCGCCAGAGCGCCATCGAGGTGACGCGCCACCGCCTCGCCCGATTCGTCCACGTAGAGACCGAAGAGCTCGACCTTCCCGAAGAGATCCACCGCCTCGGGCGCTTCGGCCGGGTCGACCGGCTCCACCCGGTGCACGATCTCACGCTCTTCGAGCCCATCGGAGAGCGCCTGGATCCAGGGCACCGGTCCGATGCGGATGCAGAGCAACTCGGAAGCCGGGGGGAAGTTCCCGCCGGCCTCGTCGGGTGCGACGAGATCGACATCGCACTCCGTGCACCGGGAAACGGCAAGGGTGAACTCCCCCTTGCACGATGGACAGATCTGAAAGTCGTACTCCTCGGCCATGGACCACCCTTACGAACCCGGGCCCCGGCGTGTCCAGTGCGGCACCGTGCCCCGTCCACCGGAGCCTCCTGGCTTGCCTGGCAATCGGCACCCAGGTACCCAGTCGGACATGGAAACGATCCTCGTCTATCACAACCCCGGTTGAGGCAAATCACGCGGCGCGCTGGAAATCCTGCGCGAACGCGACGTCGCGTGCGACGTCATCGAGTATCTGAAGACACCTCTGGATCGGAAGACCCTGGAGCACTTTCTCGCCCTCCTGCCCGACCCGCCCAGCGAACTCGTCCGCAAGGACAAGCACTTCAAGGAGCTGGGTCTCGACGAGAACGGCTATACGACGCCGGAGCAGGTCGTAGATCTCCTCCTCGAGCACCCGAAGCTCATGCAACGACCCGTGGTCGTGCGAGGAGAACGCGCCGTGATCGCCCGGCCGTCCGAGAAGGTTCTCGACCTGCTCGACTGAGGACCAATCACCCTGGGAACCCGAACCCGCAAGCGACCCGACGAGTCGCGTAAGCCCGGCCAGATCACACCCGAAGGGTATGCCGCCCTGCAGCGACAATCCGACGAACTCTGGAAGGAAAGCCGGGTCGTGGCCGAAGCGGTCGCCGTCGCCGCGGCCGAGGGCGACCGCTCGGAGAACGCCGAGTATACGTACAGCAAAATGAAGCTCGGCCGTATCCACGGCAAGCTGCGCTTTCTCGGCAACCGCCTGAAAGCGCTCACCGTGGTCCCGCAGCCACCACCAGACGACGGCCGCGTGCACTTCGGCTCCTGGGTCACCCTCGAGGACGACGACGGCGAGCAATACGTCTACCGCATCGTCGGCCCCGACGAGACCAGCATCGAGGGTGGTCAGATCAGTGCCGAGTCCCCCATGGCCCACGCCCTGCTCGGACGGACACTCGACGACGAGATCGTCGTCGAGCGCCCGCGCGGCGATCTTCACGCCACCATCGTCGAAATCTGCTCGAGCCCACCCGGACGCTGAAGGCACGGGGGAGAAGCCCCGGCACCTCCCCCTTGACAATTGGCATATATTACGCCAATTTCTGCCATGCGCTTCGATAATCGGATTACCCGCCTCCTCGGGGTCGAATTCCCGATCGTGCAAGCCCCGATGGGATTCATCGCACGAGCCCCCCTGGCCTCGGCGGTCTCGAAGGCGGGTGCGCTCGGGATCATCGAGACGTCTTCCGGCCAACTCCCCGCGATCCGCGAGGAGATCCAGAAGATGCGCACCCTCACCGACCGCCCGTTCGGCGTGAACGTAGCCCAGGCCTTCGTGCGCGACCCCAGCATCGTCGATTTCGTGATCGATCAGGGCGTGCGTTTCGTCACGACGTCGGCGGGAGATCCCCGCAAGTACACCGAAACGCTGAAGAAGGCGGGCCTCATCGTCTTCCACGTCGTCCCCACCTTGAGGGCCGCGCTGAAGGCGGTCGACGCCGGTGTCGACGGCCTCATCGTCGAAGGCGGTGAGGGGGGTGGATTCAAGAACCATCGCGACGTCTCGACGATGGTCCTGCTGCCGCTGATCCGCTCCCGGGTCGACGTTCCCATCATCGCGGCAGGGGGGATCTGCGACGGCGCCTCGATGGCCGCCGCGTTCGCGTTGGGCGCCGAAGGTGTACAGATGGGCACCCGCATGGTCTCGGCCGCCGAGTCCCCGGTCCACGAGAACTGGAAGAACGCCATCACCGCCGCCGCGGAGACCGATACCGTCCTGCTGAAGCCGGCGGGCGCACCCGCGCTGCGCTGCATCCGCACGGCGACGACCGAGGCCCTGGAGAAGGACCCCGACGGCGCCATGACCCAGATGATGGGGCACGTCGAAGACGTCTACTTCCGGGGCGAAATCGAAAAGGGCATCGCCCTCACCGGCCAGGTCGCCGGACGCATCGATGCCGTGCGCCCCGTCGCCGAGATCATCGAGGACATGGTCCGCGGATTCTCCGAGACGGTGGGGCGGCTCTCGACCGACTACGTGGGATAGACCGCGCGGCCCGCGGGTACCGCGATCAGGCCTTGCAACGCAGTCGCGGCCCGAACGCCGGGCAACCGTTGATGATCGATGGCCACAGGTTTGCGCCCGACCCGATCTCGAGACGCAAGGGAGGAAGTACCGGGCCGGCGAAGGGGCCCCGGTTCATTGCGACCTTGAAGTCGTATTCGCCGACCGTCGATTTCGAAGGCTTGAAGACCGCCCGGGCCGTCCGATCGCCCAGACGGCAGCGGATCCGTCCCTTCTTGCTGGCCTTGCAATCATCCACATCGAACGCGAACGCCTCGGCCAGAGTGCTTCCGGCGCTGACCGAAAGGGTCAGACCCTGGGAAAGATCGATCGTATCGGTCGGACCCGAAAGCAAGGTGCGGAGCCGGCCCGTGATCGAGACACGCCCCGAGGCCGGCGTGGCGGAGGCGCGGTCGATGACGGCCGCACCGGTCTCGAAGTAGATGCTGGCTTCGCGATACGCGTCGGTTCCGATCCGCGCACCGATCAAACGCCCGGGGAGGTCATCCACCGGTGGATGGATGCCTCCATAGATACGCGAGAGACCACACTCGTCGGCGGCGTCGTAATATCTCGCCCACTGAAGCGTCACATCGACGCTCGGCCCTGTTTCGAAGACGAGAAAGTCGTTCTGCGGAGCCGGAAACTCACCCAGGCCCCCGGGAAAGAAGGCATCCCCGGTAAAGAGGGTGAGCACCTCGGCCGCCGCTCGGCTGTAGGTGCTGTGCCCCGAGATGTAGCCGGCAAAGGGCGGGGTGACGAAACTGGGCCGCTGGTAGGGCCACCAATTCTCGACCAGGATCCAGCCCACGCCGGCGAGGTCGGTCGCGGGATCCGGGATGTAGGCCGGCCCGCGCCAGGCGCGCGCGGCGATCTTCCCGACGTTCTCGTTCCCCGGGCCGGCCAGATGCGCGTGCCGTTCACCCGGCGCAATGCTCGCGAGGGTCACCACTTCGACGCGCCCGGGCTCCAGGGCGATTCCGTCGGCGGAATACGAAGGCTGCAGCGGATCGCTGCGCTGACCGAGATCAGCGAGGTACCGCAGCGCCGAAACCGGCCGGATGTAGTCGTACCATCCCTTGATGCCCCAGGCGCTGACCGCCGCGTCGTGCATCGCCCCGCCGAGCACCAGATAGAGCTTGACGTCCCATTCCAACGGGTCGACTTCCTCGCCGACGCCTCCGATCTTGCGCACCAGAAGCGGATGGTCCGAAACCCCGTTCGCAATCGCGAACCAGTGCCCCGGCGGCGTCTCCGAATCCGGGCCGTCGGCCCAGAATTCAGCGAGAACCCGATGGTAGTCACCGGCCGGAACCTGCTGCGGGGGATAGGGTGCGCCGGTCGCGGGGTTCAAGGCATGGCCGGAACCATCGTTGAGACCCAGGGTGTTGTTTCCCCGGGCGCCCGGGCTGATGTCGATCAGAACTCCGTCGCTCGGATCGAGTTGGCTGCTCCATTCGAGCACCGTCTCGAAGGTCGTCCGGTACTCCTCCTGGGACGGGCTGCCCGCTCCGATCCGGGGAGGCGATCCCGGGTCGTGATAGACCCAATAGTCGAAGCCGTTGCGCTCATGGATGGTCAGATCTGCACCCCGCAGAGCGAAGGGAAGAACGCTTCCCCACTCCGCGCTCAGGAATTCCGGGGATCCCCCTGCGATGACGTTCCCCGATTGGTCGATGAAGACGTCGAGGGTAATCGGCTGCCAGCGATTCGGATCTCCCAGCAGAGGGTTCCCGGGCAAAATGGGCAGGAGCGGACCATTGACCGGCGCGTACTGTTGGTTGGCGTAGTCGTTGCTCTCGTTCGAGCCGTCGGAGGCTCCGTACGCCAAAACCACCGCGGCGATCCGGTTGCCGACGGCGGCCGGAGAGTCCCCCGACTGACTCGTAAACTCACGGTCGTACCCCAGGGCGTCCATCTTGGCGTCGAGTGCCGGAAGGGTTTCGGCCGCACCGACCGACTCGGAAAATCTTGATTTCAGGATGTTGTAGACCGCAAAGCTGATCGCCTCCCGGCGTGCTGCGGCCACGTCGACGGCCTCGTGATGCTCGTTGTGGAGATAGCTCCGAGAGGCATCGTCGTAGGTCGCCCAGGCATCCCACATGGCCACCGATGTGTGGAAGAGGTTGCGGGCGTGCACGGTCGGGCGAGCGAGGTCGTTGCGGATTGCCTCCAGAAGGACCTCGTTCCATTCCCGGGCGATGGAGTGCTGGGCCATCGCCGGTGCGGGAGAGAGCACGGCAGCCAGGAAAATCGGCAAGATCATCAAGAGAAATCGACGCATGGCGATGTCGGGAGCCACGTCCCCCGGAGAGGTCGGGACGCGACACTCTCCCCAGAATGACTCACGGTTCGGAGTCTCGACAACAGACTTTCGGGGCAACCGCAGAGACGCACGCCGGGCGCGTGGGATTCGGCATGGCGTACGGTTTCACCATGCGGTACGGTGTCTCGCTCGATGCTTCCTCCACGCCCCATCGACGGGAGTTCTTCCCAGATGGCTCCCGCAAGTCCGATCGTCACCTATGACGAACAAGGTCTGCTCGAAATCCGCGAACGCATGGCCCGCCTGGAGACGGACCGACGCTGGCTCCGGCTGGCTCTCCTGGGGCTCCTGCTCGCTGGATCGCTGGGAACATGGACGTTCCTCTGGATGTCCGACCAGAGGGCCGAACGCTTCGACTTCGAAATGACCCAACTGGACGACCGCATTCGCGCACTCGACCGCGACGTCGTCGAACTGCTCACGACGATCCTCGAGGAAGGAGACCTCGAGACCGCCGACGCACGGACCGACCCGACCGGACGACGACCGGACGACGGGGCAATGGACGTCCCGGCGGCCGCCGCACCGACGGGTCCCGCCAGCGCCGCCACCTGGGCCGCCGCCTTTGCGGAACCGATCCAGAGCGGAACCCTCGACGAGCCGGAGCGCCGGTCGCTACTCCGGCAATGGGAAAGCCTGGACGCCGACCTTCGCAAACGCATTCTGAAGGTGCTCGGGCTGAAATACGGGATCAGCCGCCGCGACTTCGTAGGCACCCTCCGGGCCAACGGCGCCCCGGGCTGAAAAACCCGACCCTTCCCGTCGGGCGCCTTGGATTTTGCGACCAATCGGCGCAGACTCCGCCCATGGCTCGCTTCAAGAAACCGTTGCTCTATCTCCTGTCGTTCCAGCTCTGCCTGGCAGGCTTCCTCCACCTCTTGAACCCCGAATTCTTCGTCCGCATCATCCCGCCCGCCCTGCCCGAACCGGAATGGCTCAACGTCATCTCGGGGCTCATCGAGATCGTGCTGGGCGTGTACCTGCTCGAACCCCGAACCCGCGTCCTTGCGGCGTGGGGCGTGATCGCGCTGCTGATCGCGGTCTACCCCGCCAATGTCTACATGATGCTCGAAAATGTCGGCCCCGAGGGCCCGGGCACCGGGAGTCCGGTGGTCAACTGGGTTCGTCTCCCCTTCCAGTTCGTCTTCGGCGCCTGGGCCTGGTGGTACACGCAGGAGTAGCCGGGACGGAAAGACCGCCCGCGACGCCGGGGACCACCGGCACGCGTCCGACCCGGCTCACGTCGTCTTTGCGGGGATCGCCCCCGACGCCTGCAGTGTCGCGATCTCCTCGGCCGAGTAACCCGCTTCGGACAAGAGTTCCTCGGTATGCTGCCCCAACTTCGGCGGGTGGGCACGGAACGATGTCGAGGTCTGGGAGTAGCGCACGGGATTGCGCAGGTAACGAAGGGTGCCCGCCTCGGGATGCTCCACGTCGACGACGATGCCTGAGTGGACCGCCTGGGGATCGTTCATCATCTCCGCAATCCCGTTGGCCGGAGCCAGCGGGGCTCCAAAACGCTGCGCGCGCTCGACCAGTTCACCCGTCGTCCACTTCGCAACTTCCTCCTCGATCTCGCCGAAGAGCGTCTCCGCATTCATGATGCGCGCCAGAATGTTCTCCGAGCGGGGATCGTCGATGAGATCTTCGCGGTCCAGGACACGACACATCGCCTGAAACTGGTGGTCCTCGATCAGCATCATGACGACGTGTCCGTCCTTGCTGGCCCACGAGCGATGGATGTTGGGCGCCGGACCTGGATCGGGGCGATCCTTATAGGCGCGATCGAGAAAAATGTCGGGAAGGATGTAGGCAACCCAACTGTCGAGCATCGGGATGTCGATGCGCTGTCCGCGGCCGCCGTTGCGCTCGCGCGCGAAGAGTGCCGCCAGGATGGCGTAGGTCGCGGTCATGCCGCTGGCCTTGTCGGCGGCGATCGACCGGACGAGCGCGGGTTCACCCGAGCCTCCCTGGGTGGGCATGAAGCCCGCAAACCCCTGGATCACCGAATCGTAGGCGGGTTGATCCCGGTAGGGACCATCCGGACCGAATCCGGTGATGGACACATAGAGCAGGCCCGGGTTCTCTGCCGCCAGCACCTCGTACCCAATGCCGAGACGGTCGGCGACGCCGGGCCGAAAATTCTCCAATACGACGTCGGCGTCGCGCGCGAGACGGCGCACCACCTCGTCCGCTCCGTCCACTTTGAGATCGACGACCAGGCCGCGCTTGTTGCGGTTGAAGTTCAGGTACCAACCCGTGAAGCCACATGCGTCGGGCATCCCCAGACGTCGCGTCGCATCTCCGACGGGTGCTTCGACCTTGATCACGTCTGCGCCGAGGTCGCCGAGGATCTGTCCGCAGAGCGGACCCGAGACGACCGCCGAGAGATCCAGAACCCGGATTCCAGCCAGGGGTCCCTGCGCCGGCGCATTCCTTCCCGTTTCGATTTTCATGCCCGATTGTCTCTCTGGTCTTGGCCCCGCAGGCAAGTCCGCGGGCCAGATCAGAGGGGCGCGGGCGAGAAGGTCTCGAGGCGGCGCAACGCGCTGCGAGCGGCGTGGTAACCGCACATCCCATGGACCCCGCCCCCGGGTGGCGTCGACGCCGAGCACAGGAAGACGCGCGGATGGGGCGTGGCGTAGGGGTCGAGACGGGCGACCGGGCGGGTGAACAACTGACCGATGTCGGCAACGCCACCCGTGATCGCACCTCCGACGTAGTTGGGATTCTCTTCTTCGAGCGCCGCGGTATCAGTCGTATGGCGAGACAGAATCCGATCCCGGAAACCCGGTGCGAAGCGCTCGATCTGGGCCTCGATGCGCTCGGTCATGTCGACGGTCGATCCCGAAGGCACGTGGCAATAGGCGTAGCCGGTGTGCTTCCCCGGCGGCGCGCGCGTCGCATCGAATTGGCTCTGCTGCACGAGAATCAGGAAGGGCCGCTCCGCATGCTCCCCGCGCCACATGGCCGCCTCGCTGGCCGCGATCTCGGCGAGCGGGCCTCCGACATGCACGGTCGACGCTTCGAGGCACGCTGGATCCTTCCATGGGATCGGCCCGTCGAGCGCCCAGTCCACCTTGAAGGCCCCCGGGCCGTACCGATAGCGACGCAGACGCCGCACGTACCGCGCCGGGAGAACCGGTTCGGCGATGCGGGAGAGCTGCACGGGGTCCGTATCGAAGAGGAAGACCCGTGCCGCCGGCAGGTCACTCGTCGAACGCACCCGCACGCCGGTTTCGATGCGACCGCCCAGAGAACGCAGCAGGCTCGCAAGAGCGTCGGTGATCGCTCTCGACCCGCCCCGGGCGACCGGCCAATCCTCGACGTGCGCGGTGATTGCAAACATCAGTCCCAGAGCGGACGTCAGCGGATGGGACAGGGGTAGGATCGAATGGCCCGCGCAGCCCGCGAAGAGCGCTCGTGCGCGCTCCTCGCGAAAGAGAAGCCGTGCAAACGAACTCGCCGGCCAGAGCCCGAGCATCCCGAAATGGGCAAAGCGCAACGGGTGCGCCGGAATTCCGAGCGGGCCGAGAGCATCGCGCAGGAAGCCATGCGGGTCGCCCAGAAAGGGAGCCACGAGCCTCCGGTAGGCGGCGCCGTCACGCCCGAGATCGGTCGAAGTGCGATCCAGCGATCGCCGCAGCATCACGGCGGGCGCATCGTCGAGCGGGTGGGCGACCGACGCGGCCGGGCGGATCCAGGTGAGACCGTGCTCCTCGAGAGGGAGTTCCCGGAAGAATGGAGAGAGGATCCCCATTGGATGCGCCCCCGAGCACACGTCGTGGTGAAAGCCGGGCAGAGTACTCTCGGCGGTCCGCGTCCCACCGCCCGGGACTTCGGCCCCTTCGAGCACGAGGACGGAGGCGCCGGCGCGCGCCAGAGCCACGGCGGCAGCGAGCCCGTTCGGGCCCGAACCGACCACCACGGCATCGACCATCGTGTCGCTCGAGGACATTCGTAGGACGTTTTATCGAAAGTGACCCCCAGGCCCAATGTCGGCAGCCTCCCCTCCGAAGCCCCGCGGACACCCGGCGACCCTTGCACCGGCGCACGCATCACCGCTTCTCGCGCGGCCGTTTGGAGCCGACAGGAGATGCGAGAGCCCGGAAAGAAGTGGACTGCCTCGGGGAGGGGACGCGCCCCACGCCACGATCGAGGCCGCCGTCCTCGAGCCGGGCGGCGTCGATGGCGCGGCCTTGCCTTGAACGGGGACGCAGATCCCCTATCTTCAATCGGGTTGCTCGGGATGGTCGGGCGGGAGGAGGACGAGGAATGCGCAGCCTGATCCGAATCAGTCTCTCGTTTCTTCTCGGATTTTCGTTCGTCGCGACGGCCCGGGCGGGCGAGCGGTGCGGAGAGGTCTCCGGCGACGGGGCGGCCCTGGATGCCGCCTGGGAACGCATCGAAGCGCTGTGCGGCTGCGCCGTGACCGACGGATCCAACGCCAGAAGCGCCGCCCGCGAGTTTGCGAAATGCGCACGCGGTGTGGCCACCCGGGCGGTCCTCGACGGCGATCTCCGCTCGCGATGCCGGAGTCGGCTCCTGGCCGGAGTACGCCACTCCGTTTGCGCGCGCCCCCCGGGTTGGATGACGTGTTGTTTGACGAACCGGCGCGGCCGTACGTCGTGCCGGGCGCGCCGGTCAGCGGACCAATGCACCTCGTCGGCGTCGCGGTTCGCCACCTCCGGCTCCACGGGAACCTGCCTCGATGCGTGCGCCGAGGTGACGGGGCCAGCGTGCTGGCGGGACGCCGACTGCGACGACGGGAATGCCTGCACCGTCGACCGCTGCGCGCCCACGGGCCTGTGCTCCTCGATCGAAATCACCGGCTGTGTTCCCGGCGGTGACACCACCTGCACCGGCAATGGGGCGCAAACCCACGAGCTTTCGAGCGAAGAACAGATCCTCCTCGCAAAGGTGAACCAATACCGCGCGACGCGCGGCGCGCCGGCCGTGCTGGCATGCTCCTCGCTCTCTCGCGCCGCGCAGGACCACGCCGCCGACATGCGCAATCGGGGCTACTTCTCCCATCGGGGTGAGAACGGCTCCACCTTTCCGGAGCGCGCCTGCGACGCGGGTTACCTACGCGGCTGTGGACCGACGACGTGGATGGGCGAGATCATCGCGGGGGGGAATCCGACGGGAGTGGAAACGCTCGACCAGTGGGTCAATTCCTCTGGGCACCGGGCGATCCTCTCTTCGTCCGATTTCATCGTCGCCGGGATCGGGCACGCCTGCGGCGGATCCTTCGGCCACTATTGGGTCATGGTGTTCGGCGGCGCCGGCGAAGCCAGCTGCGAGTGATCCCGGTGCACCGGCGCGAAACGCGCCGGTGCACCGACCGTGCTCTACGACGACGTCAGAGCATCCCCGCAAGCTTCTTGCCGATGTCCTCCGGGGAGGTGGGCGGCGCGAAACGCGCCACGACCTGGCCGTCGCCATCGACGAGGAACTTCTCGAAGTTCCAGGAAATGTCCCCCTGCCCATCCTCGCGCGGCTGCGCCGCCTTGAGGAAGGTGTAGAGGTCGCAGGCGCCGTCGCCGTTCACCTCGATCTTGGAGAACATCGGGAATTCGACACCGAACTTCTTCGTGGCGAATTCGTGGACCTGGGCATCGCTGCCCGGCTCCTGCCCACCGAATTGGTTGCAGGGAAATGCGAGGACGGTGAAGCCTTTGGAACGGTACTGCTCATGTAGGGTACGCAGACCTGCGTACTGGGGGGTCAGGCCTCACTCACTGGCGACGTTGACGATCAGGCAGACCTGTCCCTTGAAATCGGACAGGGCGACCTTCTCACCGGTGATCGAGTCCATTTCGAAGTCGTGCATGGACGCCATGGCGTGCTCCTTTCTCGGCGGTCGACACCAACCGCGCGCTACCTTCCCCTAGCCTGCCCAGCGAAAGAGCCAGGCGCAAGCCGCTCCGGGAGCCCGGCGCAGGCCGCTCCGGGAGCCCGGCGCGCCCTCGCTGCCCCGGGGCGGAAGCTCGGAGCACCGCCGCGTCTGGCCCCCCACGTTGTTCAGGACTCGCGAACCCCTTTGGGGGCCTGCTGCTTCATGAAGCCAAAGAGATATCCGGCGACGCGGCGCATCTGGATCTCCTCGGCCCCCTCGGTGATCCGGTAGCGGCGATGGTGACGGTAGATGTGCTCAAAAGGCTTGTGCCGTGAGTACCCAAGACCCCCATGAACCTGCATGGCGCGATCGGCAGCCTCGCAGCACAACCGATTCGCCCAGTAGTTACACATCGAAACCTTGTCGGAGACCGAGAAGGCCCCGTACTCGTCCATCGACCAGGCGGTCTTGTGCACCAGGGCGCGCAACATCTCGCACTGGGTCTGAAGCTCGACGAGGGGAAACTGGATGGCCTGGTTGGTCGCCAGCGGTTTGCCGAAGGGAGCGCGCTCCCGGGCATAGGCAACCGACTCGTTGATGCAGAATTGTGCCGCGCCCAGGCTCGAGGCCGCCTGTCGGATCCGGTTCTCGTTGAAGAAATGCTGCACCACCTGGAGGCCGCGACCTTCCTCTCCAAAGATCGCGCCGTGCGGAACGACGACGTCACGGAGCGATACGTGCCCATGATCGGTCGGCATGTTGAAGGTCCACAGCATCTCCTCGACGCGAAAACCCTCGGCGTCGGTCGGTACCAAAAAGGCGGTGATGCCCTCGCCATCCCCCTGTCGTCCACTGGTGCGCGCGAAGATGAGATCGTAGGGCGCCGTATGGATCCCCGTATTCCAGGTCTTCTCGCCGTTGATGCGCCATGCGTCACCTTCCCGCACGGCCCGGGTCTCCATCCACGTGGCATCCGAGCCATGGTCCGGTTCCGTAATCCCGACGGCGAAGCCCCGCCGACCTTCGAGAAGACCGGGAATCCACTCTTGCTTCTGCTCGTCGGAGCCGTAGTGCAGCATGAGGAGAAAGCCGACGTTGTTGCCGACGATGGAGTGCTCGTTCTGGAGATCGTTGTGCAGACCGAGCCCTTTGGCCGCAAGATGCTCGCGAATCACGGCCATTCCCAGGTTGCTTCCGTCTTGCCCGCCGTATTCCCGCGGGTACGGATAGCGGTAGTGCCCCGCGGCATCCGCCCGGCGACGCGCCTCGGCCAGAAGCGCCTCCCATCGCTCATTGGGCAGACCACCCCGATCCCAATCCGTCCGCGCATCTTCGCGACGGTGATCGAAGAAACGGATGTTGTCGTCCTCTTGCTCGAGCGGTTTGATCTCGCGCTCGATGAAGTCGTCCAGGGTCTTCAGGTACGCCGCCAGGTCGGCGGGAAGATCGAAGTTCACGGCAGCTCCTTGTCGTCTCGGGCCGGCCGCGGCACCGCGCCCGGCCTTTGCCCCGATGACGATGCAGGATGCCGCCCAGCGCGGCAATGGCGCCAGGCATCGCCCCTTCGACACCGATACACCGGAGGCGCTCTTCCTCGTGCTCTCGCGGACTGCGCTGCTAAGAAAGGAAAGGCGCCACCCGGGGGCAAGGCAAGGAGAGTGACATGGACCGATTGGACGGGCAGGTAGCAATCGTATCGGGTTCTTCGAGCGGTATCGGCGAGGCGGTCGCCCGTGATCTTTCGGAGGCCGGAGCCCACGTCGTGGTCAACTCTTCGAGTTCGACCGAGGCGGGCGAAGCGGTCGCTCGATCGCTGCCCACCGAGTCCATCTACGTTCGCGCCGACATCAGTCGGGAGGAAGACGACCGCGCCCTGGTCGAGGCCGCGCTCGCAAAATTCGGGCGCCTCGACATCCTGGTCAACAATGCCGGCTGGACGACCCGCGTACCCCACGACGACCTCGACGCCCTCACGAACGAGATTCTCTTCAAGACCATCGAGGTGAACGTCTATGGCACCTGGTGGCTGACGCGTGCCGCGATGCCGCATCTCAAGAAATCCGGGCGCGGCTGCGTCGTGAATGTGACGTCGATCGCAGGCCTTCGCCCGGTCGGGAGTTCGACGGCCTACGGCATGGCCAAGGCCGCCCTGAACAACTTGACGGTCGACCTGGCCAAGAATTGCAAGCCGGTCCGGGTGAATGCAGTCGCCCCCGGCCTCGTCCAGACGCCGTGGACATCGGATTGGGACGATCTGCACGCCGGAATCGCCGCGACCGTACCCGTCGGCCGCTCGGCAACCCCCGACGATTGCGCCCGTGCCGTCCGCACGTGCATCGACAACACCTACATGAACGGCACCGTCCTGGTCGTCGACGGTGGGACGACCCTGATCTTCTGAACAAGGCCCTTCCCCGCTCCGACCATTCCGGGGCTTGCGGAGTCTACCGGAGGCGGGAAGGCTGGAGGCCACCGAAAGGGCCGCGTCCGAGCCCGATCCGCCCCCCGCAATGAAACGCTTCCGACCCGCAACACGGCTCCTGACGGCAATCGGCCTGGGCGTGGTGCTCGCCGCGCCCGACGCCCGCACGGCGTACGCATCTTCGCGGGCCGGTGCGGCCCCGTTGTCGGACGGGAACTCCTCCCCGGAGAGCGCCCCGACCGTGCGCGTCGAGACCGACGTGCGCGAGCGTTTCTTCGACGTCCGGGGCACGAATGCCGAGGAGATCTTCTCCTCCATCGCCCGCCAGGGCCTCGGCGGCGACGTCGGTCTCGCCGCAAGCGGACTCACGCGCAGCGAGATCTCCTTCGATCTCGCGGCTCTCACGGCGGCCGAGTCCTGTCGCCTCGACTCGGTCGACCTGCGCATCACGGTGACGGTGACGCTTCCGCGCCACGCCCATCCCCTCACCCTCGACGAAGAAGTCCGTCGCCAATGGAAGGCCTACGAGGCCCTCGTCGAATTCCACGAGTATCGGCACGTCGAAATCGAGTTCCAGGGAATCCAGGAACTTCAGGAGACGCTCGAACGCACCGAAATCGAGCGATCGCAGGGAGGCGCCAGCGCCTGCCACGCGTCCGTACGACGAGCGATCGACGAGCAGACGATCCGCACGCGAGAACGACACGAGGCATTCCATGCGCGCGAGGCACGCGACGTGCGCGCCCGGCAGGAGGAGTTGCTGCGAGAGATCGCCGACCTCGATGCCTCCCTGCAGAGGCAACGTGGTCGGATCGCCGACCTCGACGCGGAGACGGCCGAACTCGACCGCGAACACGCGGCCCTGGCGAACGCGGGTGACGTTCGCTCGGCCGAGGAACTCCGGGCCGAACGAAAACGCCTCGTCGCCTCACGCAACGCGCTTGCCGAGCGCCACAACGAGGCGCTCGGCAAACGGCCGACTCTCGTCACCCGGCTCTCCTGGACCCGGTGAGAGTCCGGCCGATCCTTTCTCCTCCAGCGAGAAGGTGAACCGGGGCCGGACTACTCTGCCTTCGCCTCTCGCGTCACCATCTCGAGATCCTCCCGAAGGCGGTTCGCGCCGGCGGGCGGGCGGGCTTCACCGGAGAGGATCGCGCGGGGCGACACCTTCGTCCCGTAGTAGTCCTCGTTGGCCTCGTTGCGCGTCGCGACCACGGTCCCGTCGAGCGAAACGCCCCCGAAGAGCCCCTGCGCGCGGCTGTAGGTGAAGATGGCCGCCTGGGGCATGACGTCGGCTCCGATGCTGCGACCCACCGGCCCCGCCGACGCGGCGATCTGAGCGCCGATCGAGACGTTGCCACCCTTGGCGAAGGCCTGCACCGCCTCGGGCGTGTTGAGGACCAGCACGAACTCACTCACCTGAGCACCGACCTGGAAGCCGAAACCCGCTCCGCCCGTGCCGACGAAGGAGGGCCCACTCCACGATCCATCCGGCAACCGGGCGACCACGACACCCCGCCCGCCCGAACCACTGAAGATGAAGCCGGCGCGCATCACCGTCAGGAAGGCAAGCCCGCGTGCCTCGCGCAGCACCGCATCCGGAATCGATTTCTCCGGGATCTTCCGAAAATTGTTCAAAATCGTGCGCGCCTGATCGACCTCGGGCTGAAGCTCCTCCCGCTCGGCTTCGCCCGCCACCGCCGCCGTCGCCGCAGCGAACGTCATCCAGGCGGCCATCAGAAAAACGCCCCACGGTCTCCTTCTTTGATTTCGCATCCCTCTCCCCTTCTGCTGATCTCCCGCGCCCCTCGACGCGGCTTCCAACCCTCGCCCCCCTGGCGCCAACGCGTCGCGCAGCCCGCGCCGTCGCGTCACGCGCCCGTAGCGGAGGCCTCTTTCTCCTTCGGGCCGAGGCGGAGCTTCTTGCGGTCCACCTCATAGCCGTAGCCGACCCGCCGCAGCTCGCGATTGAAATCCATGCCCTCGCGCGAAAGCGGGCTCACCCCCTCGAGCTTGTAGAACTGGATGGTCTCGGGCTCGTAGGGCGCTTCGTAGAGTTTCAGATTCTCGAAGGTCGCGCCTTCGGCCGCCTTCTTCTTCACGAACTTCCCGGTGCAGACCTGATCGAACGTCACCCCACCGACCGGTCCGAAGTTCATTTCGCTCCCGTAGAGCCAGTCGTAGAAGTCCTTGCGATTGTTCTGCGCCCAGATGTGCTGCGCGACGCGCTCGTTGGTGTGGCGAAAGGCGATGTAGTACTGCACGCCCATCACCTCGACGTTCCCGTCCCCCGCGCGATCGAAGACGTCATAGCAATGGGAGACGTTGCGGTAATTGACGATCCCCTTCATGTCTTCCGAGGTCGAGGGCAACATCTCGCGCAACTCCGCGAGATGGCCGGAGCCCAGACGGGTACAGCCGTGGGAAACCGGGCCACGGCTGGTCACCGCGACGCGATTATAGGGTTTCCCGTTCCGACTGCCTTCGGTGTACCCCTTCCACTCCGCGGGCAGAAGTGGGTGGCCCTGGATCCAGTTGCTGATCCCGGTGTTGTGGATCGCGTTGTAGGCGATGCCCCCGCCGTACTCGTAGGGAAACATCGGGATCAGCCCGTAGTACCCGGCGGAAGAGATGTAATCGACCATGCCGGTGATCCCCTTGCCGTGCATGCGCGGGATGAAGGTCCAGACCCCGGGCGTCGTGATCCACGGGATCGTCCGACCGTCGTGCTTGGTGGTTTTGTCGTAGGTGCCGGCGGCCCAGATCGCGGTGTATTCGTAGTAGTCGATCTTGCCATCACGCACCGGGTAGATTCCGTCGGTGACGTCGGCAAAGAAGGCCTCCGCTTTGGGCCGGAACGCAGCCTCGTCTCCCGCCTTCGCCAGCGCCATCAACTCCGCGAGGGCTTTGTCCTGTTCTGCGGTGAGGTCGTAGGCGAAGATGCGACGCGGGAAGTAGCCGTTGACGAGGTCGAGCTTCTGTCCGAGATTCTTCGGTTCGGGGGCCGCCGCGAGTGCCGCATAGAAGTCTCCCGTCATGCGACCGAAGTCCTTCTGGATGTGATAGACGCGCTCGGGTTGGAGCTTCTGCAGTGCTTCGACGTTCAGGCGGCGCCACTCTTCGGGCGAAACCGTCCCCTTCTTCGCCGCGATCTCGCGCAGGCCCGCCTCCCGGAATTTCTTGTCGTACTCCTCCCAAGCCGTATTCGCGGTGAGTTCGATCACACCCGCGTCGATGACCTCCTGATAGAGATCGTGCTTGGCCACCTGGTCGAGGACGAAATTATCGACCGCCTCGTCGGGAAGCACCATGCGGACGCGCAGTTGGTTGCCCCGGCCAAGATGGATCTTGATCCGGTCGGCGTCCTGCACCCGGGGAACGAAGCCGGTGTAGAAATTCGGATCGTAATCGTTGAAGAAAACACCGTAGGGCTCGGCGTTCGTCCATCGCTCACGTCGCTGCGCCGTTGCATCGGAGACCAGGGCAAGAGCCAGGACGGCCGCGAGCACGACGCGGAAGGGGGATTTTCTCATCAATGGTAGTCCTCGTTGAGTGAGCGGAGGAACGCCGCGAGGGGAACGACGTCACTCTCGTCGATCCGGATCCCGGCCATCTCGGGGGAACCGTTCCGCAATCGGCCGCGGCGGGCAAGGTCGGAGGTGCCCATGTAGAAGCGCAGCACGTCCTCGATCGTGTCCAGAGCACCGGTGTGCAGGTAGGGCTCCGATTGCCCCAGATCGCGGATTGAGGGCGTCTTGAAGAGCCCGATCGTGCGCGGCAGGACCGCCTCGGGCCGGCAGTCGCCGGCCGCCGGGCCGCCAGGGCCGCAAAGGATCTCCCGGAGGGCCGCCTGCGGCCCCGGAAGATCGGGGTTTTCGTAGACGTTCCAGACACCGAGGTCGGTGCGGCCCGGCGCCGTCCGGACCGCAATCGCCCGGAATCGTCCGCTCGCATCCGGATGACGGGACGACGCGGGAAGATAGGCGTTCACGTCGGCATTGCGTTCCTTCAGGCCGGGAATGGCGAGCTTCGCAAAGGCCCCCGCACCGAAGATCTGATCGTACTCCATCTGGGTGACGCCGTTGTTGTGGAGGCGGAAGTCGCTGAAGCGCGGTGCCGGGTGGCACGCCACACAATTGCCCACCGACGCCTCCTTCCCGGCTCCGTCGCGTGCGAAGAAGATGCGCAAGCCGGCGAGCTCCTCGGGGCCGAAGCGGAACGGCTGCTGGTGCAGGACGAAGTAGTCATCGAGTGGCCCCACCCAGCGGAACTCTTTGCGACCGTCGATC
>JAPOLW010000190.1 GCA_029976905.1 bacterium
ACGGCTTCGACATCCTCTTCCCCGATGCGCCGATCCTACACGAAGTGGGACGAGACGGGGCGCGCTTCGCGGTCGTGAAGGCCGGTCCAGAACGCCAATGAGTCGGCCAACGCCCGGTCTGGCGCCCGGGTTCGGCCGTCCGTTCTCAGCCCGACCCCGACCACACGCTCGGTGCGCGCAGCAGAGGCGCGATCTCGAAGGGAAGCCGCCCGCTACGATCGGCCTTCGTCGCTGCGGCGGCCACCGCCCGGGGTTTCGGCAGCGACGTCCGCGAAGCGATGACGATCCGGTTGTCCTCCCGGGGCACGGCAAATTCCAGACAGCCACCCGCAAAAGAACTGGCGAACCGACGAAGCACGCGATCTTCGGCCCACCGCTCGGGCAGCCCGATGTTCGCTACCGCCCGGCCTCCATCGGTCAGCAGGGCGGCGACCCGACGAAAGAAGGACTGCCGCGCGAGCGATGGAGGGATCTTCTGACCGTGGTAGGCGTCGAGAAAGACGAAGTCGTAGCGCCAGGCGTCGTCCGACGCCGCATCGGCAACGAATTCCGCCGCGTCCTCGACGTAGACGCGTAGGCGCGCATCGGCGCGAAATCCAAAGTACTCCGTCGCGAGTTGCACGACGATGGGATCCACCTCGACGACGTCGATCGATACGCGGGGAAAGCACCGGCGCAGGAAGCGGGCGTAGGCGCCACCCCCCAGTCCGACCAACAGAACGCGGTCGAGGCGCTGCGCGAGAAGCGCGCCTGCGGTGGCGACGCGGAGGTACATGGTGGGCAGAACCCCCGGGCGCCGCGGCTCGATGACCGTCTGGTCGACGCCGTCGAGGCCCCCGAATCGCAGATGACGCCGCCCCTCGACGTCGAGAACCAGGAGTTCCCCGTAGGCCCCGCGTGCCCGGTGTACGAGCGTGGCCGGTGCCTCGTGCGGTCCCCGCTCGCCTCCTCTCATGCAGACGGGCTACCATCGCCGCTGCGGGCGCGCAGCCGACGGTGCTCGCTGCCCGGGCGGTGAGCACCCCGAAAACGGCGAGACTTGTCTCCTCCGGCCCATCGGGGGAGGATCCAGGGAGGAAATGGGAACACTCGAGGAGCTCTTGCAGAATCCCGCGTACCGGCATGTGGCACTCAACCACATCCCCGTGACGGGATTGCTGGTCGCGTGGATCGTCCTGCTGATCGGCGTTCTTTCGCGCCAACGCTTCACGGCCGCGCTGGGACTCGCCCTGGTCGCGGCGACCGCCGCCTCCGCCGCCATCGTCATGCCGGCCGGGGAAGACGCCTATCCGCTCGTTTACGAGACCCTGGACGGACCGGGACGCCAGAGGCTCGAACGGCATGCCGACCTTGCGGGTGTCTGGGGCCTGGGGCTCTACGCGACCGCGGCTCTCGCCATCGTGGCGCTGGCGACCGCGCTGGCGAGAAGTCGCCACTTCACCGCCGCCGCCGCGACGGTCACGGTGTCGACGCTGGGCGTCCTGGTCTCCGTCTTCGTCATCGCTGCTGCCGGTGGAGAGATCCGCCATCCGGAATTCCGCGCGCGGGCGTCGGCCGATCTCGCGGCACCGGCGCGCGGCGGCCCGGTGGCCATGCGACGCCTCACCGAGCCTCAATACCGCGCTGCCATCACCGCCGCATTCGGCCCCGAGATCGAAGTCATCGGACGCTTCGAACCCGAAATGCGCCGTTCGGGCCTGCTCGCGGTCGGGAATGCGCAGACGACGGTGACCGCGGTCGGATTCGAAGACTATGAGGCCATGGCGTTCGGAGTGGCCGCCCAGGTGGTCGCCCCCGACCAACGCGAACGGCTCGTGCCCTGCCGACCCGCGGGCCCCACCACCGCCGACGATGCCTGCGCCGAGAAATTCGTCCGACGCTACGGGCCCCGCCTCCTGCGCCGCCCCCTGGAGGATCGCGAGGTGCAGGCGCGGGTCGCTGCTGCCGGACAGACCGCCCGGGCCTTCGGAGACTTCCACGCCGGCCTGGAAGTGGCCGTTGCGAGCCTCCTGGTGGCGCCCGACTTCCTCTTCCGCATCGAGCGCGCGGAGACCGCTTCTGACGACCCCGATCGGCTGCACCTCACGGCCGAGACCCTCGCCTCGCGCTTGAGCTACTTCGTCTGGAACGACGGCCCCGACGACGCCCTCCTGGCCGCGGCGGCGCAGGGGGACCTCTCGGATCCCGAGGAGTGGAGCAAGCAGATCGACCGTCTCCTCGACTCCCCCCGCGTCGAAGAGGGGACACGAGCCTTCTTCGCAGACCTTCTCCGCTTCGACGAGTTCGCGGGAATCGGAAAAGACCCGATCCGGTACCCGATCTACACCGGTCGCCTCGCCCTGGATGCTCGTGAGCAGACGCTTCGCGTCCTCGTCGACCACCTCGTCGCCCGCAAGGGCGACTACCGGGACCTCTTCACGACCCGACGATCCTTCATGACGCGCTCGCTCGGGCCCCTCTACGGCGTACCGGTGCGTACGTCGCACGGGTGGGAAGAGATGGAATTTCCCGCCGGGCACCCGCGCGCCGGACTGCTGTCGCACGCGAGCCTCCTCATGCTGCACGCGCACCCCGGAAGGAGCTCCGCCACCCTGCGAGGGCAATTCCTGCGCGAAGCCATCCTCTGTCAGACCGTTCCACCGGCACCCGCAGACGTGGAGTTCGCGCTCTTCAACGACGACCAGAGCGAAGAGCACAAGACCGCGCGCGACCGACTGGCCGTGCACAATGCCACGGCGAGCTGCCGTAGTTGTCACCAAAGGACCGACCCGATCGGCCTCGGCCTCGAGCGCTTCGACGGCGTCGGGAAGTATCGCACGACCGAGAACGAAGCCACCATCGACGCAAGTGGAACGCTCGACGGCACGACCTTCCGGGACAACGTCGAACTGGGAACGGCATTCCGGAACCACCCTCGACTCGCCGCGTGCGCCGTCGAGAACCTCTATCGCTACGCGGTCGGACGCGACGTGGTCGACGGGGAGCGCGGGCTCCTCCGGCGCCTCGAGACGGAATTTGCCGCCTCTGGTCATCGATGGAAGGCGCTCCTCGGTGCCATCGCCCGGAGTGACGGCTTTCGAACGGCCGCCCCCGAGACCCGCCCGCCGCCGGTCGTCGAAGCTCGCACGAGAGCTCGCAGCAAAGAGACTCCCATGGCAAGAAGAGCAGGGACATGAAGGGATCGCTCGACCGGAGAACATTCCTGCGCGGAAGCCTTGCCGGGGCGGCCGTGAGCGTCGGCCTGCCGCTTCTGGAGATTTTCCTGAACGACCATGGGGACGCACTCGCCTCCGGAGCACCGCTTCCGCAGCGCTTCGGAACGTGGTTCTTCGGCTGCGGCATGAACCCCTCGCGCTGGGATCCCCGCATCGAAGGCCCGGGCTTCTCCCTGACACCCGAGCTCGAACCGACCGCTGCGATTCGGGAGCACATGAGCGTCCTGAGCGGCTTCAGCGTCCTGTTGGCCGGCGAGGCAAACCACGTCCACTATACGGGCATCATGGGGACCTTGACCGGCGAGGCGCCCCGCGAAGCGAAGAAGAGCAATCGCCCGACCCTCGACGTCCTCATCGCGGACGAAATCGGGGGTGCGACGCGATTTCGCTCGCTCGAGATGGCCGCGACCGGGCGGGCGACGGATAGCTACAGTCAACGCGACCAGACCTCGACGAATCCCGGTGAGACCTCTCCCCTCGCGCTCTATACCCGGGTCTTCGGCCCCGGCTTCGCCGATCCCAACGCGGCGGAATTCAAACCCGACCCGCGCATCCTCCTACGCCAGAGCGCTCTTTCGATCGTCAAGGACGATCGGGCCCGCCTCGAGGCCCGGCTTGGCAAAAACGACCGGGCGCGCCTCGATGCCTACTTCACTTCCCTCCGACAACTCGAACGACAGCTGGAACTCGGCCGCCGCAAGCCACCGCCGCTCGAGGCCTGCCGTCGCCCCGAGGCGCCGCTCGACGCACCCGTGAGCCTCGAGATCGACCACGTGACCGAAAATCACCGCCTCATGACCGAGGTTCTCGCCCTCGCCCTGGCCTGTGATCAGACCCGCGTCTTCAACATGGTCTTCTCCAACCGGGCCTCGAGTCTCCACCTCGCCGGCAGCAGCGATAGCCACCATACCCTGACACACGAAGAGCGACGTGACCCCGAACTCGGCTACCAGCCCCAGGCCACCGCCTTCGTCCTGCGCCACATGGAAGCGTGGACGACCTTCGTCCAGGCACTCGCCGACGTTCCCGAGGGAGCGGGTACGCTTCTCGACAATTGCCTGGTCCTTGGACATTCCGAAAGCTCGGATGCGAATACCCATAGCGTGACCGGGCTACCGATCATGATTGCCGGACGCGCCGGAGGCCGGATCCGGCCCGGCGTGCACGTCCGCGGCGTCGGCGAATCGACGGCGCGCATCAGCCTGACCCTGCAACAAGCGATGGGCTTGCGGGTGGCCCGCTTCGGTGTCCGGCAGAACGAGACCACGCGACCTGTCTCGGAGATCCTCACCTAGAGCCTCTCGAGGCCGTCTGCCCGCAGCAAAAGGAGGAACGATGACGACCGCACGCGACGGCAACACGGTGGCCGTGCACTACACTGGCACCCTTGGCGATGGAACCCAATTCGACTCTTCCGCGGGCCGCGACCCTCTCGAGTTCGCACTCGGAGAGGGCACGGTCATCGCCGGATTCGAAGAAGCGACCCGGGGCATGTCGATCGGGGAGCGGAAGACGGTCGTCATCGCCTGCCAGGACGCCTACGGTCCGCACCAACCCGAGCTCGTACAGGCCGTGGAACGCGACCAACTTCCCCCCGATCTCGATCTCCGGTTGGGCACGCGGCTGCAGACCTCGGGCCCCCAGGCGACCGTCGTCCGGGTCACCGAAGTCACCGAGACTACCGTGACGCTCGACGCCAACCACCCGCTCGCCGGGGAGGACCTGACCTTCGAGATCCAACTCGTCGAAATCCGGTGAAGATGGCCCACCGTCCCGGTGCGGCACGGCATCGCCCGTCCGGTTAGGAAGACAGGCCATGTCCGGTCCATCCGCCCGTGCGAAGAAGCGGCGCCGCTGGCCCCGGCTTCTTGCCGCACTCGTCGGGCTCGCCGTGGTCGCCTACCTCCAGGCTTCCCCGCGCCAGAAGAAGTATACTGAAGCCGCCGCGGCCTTCCTGGGAGACGCGATCTACTGCGGCCTTGGGTTCTGCCGCCCGGAGGGCCCCGGTGGCATGGCGATCACCGAGGCCAGCGACGACACCGGGGCCGCGCCCCTGGTGGCGATCGACATCGACGGCCGCGGACGGCTCTTCGCTGCGCAGTCCGGACGCATCAATGCGGGGGTCCTCGACAACCGGGGCTTTACCGAGGCCGAACTCGACGAAGAACTCGCCCTCGCGTCGGTTGCGGACCGAAGTGCAATGATCGAGCGTTGGATCGCCTCGGGCCGGGTCGAAGCCGACGAGTTCGCAGCAGAGGCGGACACCATCGCCATCTTCAGCGACGAAGACGACGACGGACGACTCGAAACCAGAACCGAGTTGGCTCGCTTCTCGGACCGCGAAGCGGGCATCGGGGCCGGCATCCTCGTCCGCGGAGAAGACGTCTACTATGCGAACATTCCCGATCTCTGGCTGTTGCACGACCGGGACGGCGACGGCCGCGCCGAGGACCGGCGGGCCTTGAGTCACGGCTGGGGCGTCCGCTGGACCTTCGCCGGCCACGATCTCCACGGCCTCGTCCAGGGACCCGACGGCAAGATCTATTTCTCGGTCGGCGACCGCGGCTTCGACGTGACGACCGACGACGGCCGCCGGTTGCGGCCGGACATCGATCCCGGCCGCGGGGCCGTCTTGCGGATGGATCCCGACGGAAGCAACCTCGAGATCTTTGCGCAGGGATTGCGCAACCCCCAGGAAGTCGCCTTCGACGACTTCGGGAATCTCTTCACCGTCGACAACAACTCCGACTCGATCGACCAGGCACGCATCGTCCATGTGGTCGACGGGGGAGACTCGGGTTGGACCATGCCCTTCCAACTGCTGCGCGATGCCGAATACGAGCGCGGGCCCTGGAATGCCGAGAAGCTCTGGCATCCGCGCCACGAAAACCAACCGGCCTGGATCATTCCTCCCTTGCGCTTCCTTGGCCGCGGCCCGGCGGGATTGGCCTATGCGCCGGGCCTCGGTCTCCCCGAGAAGTGGCAGGGACATTTCCTGTCCGCCGACTACGCCTATCGCTTGTCGGCCAGCGGCATCCGCGCCTTCGAGGTCAAACCCGACGGAGCCGGCTTCACGGCCGATGAGCCAAAGTGGTTCCTGCGCAACGTCCTGGCCACCGACCTCGCCTTTGCACCCGACGGCTCGACCTGGGTGTCCTGGTACAAGCAGATCCCGCCGCAGAGGGGTGGGTTCTACCGTTTGAGACTCGACGACGCCCCGTGGGCGGAGCAGTCCGGTCGGATCGAGCGGATGCAGGCGATCCTCGGCGAGGGCACGACCGGACTCCCCGCCGGGGAACTCGCTTCGCTGCTCGGCTTCGATGATCGCCGCGTGCGCCTCGCCGCGCAGTTCGAACTGGCACGACGCCGTGACGTCACCACGCTCGACCGCGTGGCCCGGGACCGCGCCGCGCCGCTTCTCGCCCGCCTCCATGCGCTCTGGGGTCTCGGGCAGATCGGGGACACCGCCCTGCTCGAGGCGGGCTGGTCGAACCTCGATTGGACCCTCGATGATTCCGCGGAGGTCCGTGCTCACGCCGCTCGGGTCGTCGCGACCGCCGGAGATGCCCGACTGGCCGACGCGCTCGTATCGCTCCTCGACGATCCGAACCTGCGCGTCCGCTTCTTCGCGGCCAACGCGCTCGGCCGCCTGCAGCATCGGCGTGCCGTGCCTGCTCTGATCGAAGTTCTGCGCAACAACGACGACCGCGATTAACGCGGGCTCGCATCCCAACGCGCGCTTAAATATTTACATGTGAAATTCTATCGGCTGCGGCACCACGACTGCTACGACGACGACGGTTTGCTTTTTATCAATATCCCACGACGATTTTGATTT
>JAPOLW010000191.1 GCA_029976905.1 bacterium
GACGCAGGGTCGACAGAGAGACCCGCCCCTCCCCGACCGCCCCTCCCACCGAGAGCGAGTCGATGCGGCTGGTCTGCGCCAGGAGTCCCGGAACCTTCTCCTCGGCGCGCTTCTCCACGGCCTCCCGCAGGCCGGGAATCACGCCAAGATTGTCGAGCGTCACGCGGGCGAGGTTCAGGTTCTCGACGCCGGCCTCCACCAGGAGCGCCTCGAAGTCTCCGGTCAGCGTCTCCCAGAGGCCCTCCGCAAGATGCCCCCGGGCCTGCAATGCCGCGCGACCGGTCACGAGCCCCTGGACATCAGCCTCGAAACCGAAAAGCCGCAAGACCCCAGCGAAGTCGAGACCATCCCACTGCGGAGCGAAGCGCGCCTCGAGCCGGTCTTCGGCGTCACGCGTCCACCCCCCGGTCGCCGTGAGCCTCCCGCCGAGGCCCGCCACGTCGAGCCGACGGACGTCGGTTCCGACGGGACCGACGGCGCATTCGACGACCATCCGATCGAGTTCCGCACCGGCGCGGCCGCCGCGCTCACCGTCGAAGCGAATCTGCAAAGGTTCGTCGCCGTCCCCGTGTAGCGATGCGAAGAGCCGATGGGCGTGTATATCTTCAGAACGGAGTTCCTCGATCGAAACGGCCGCGTCCCAGGCGCCCTCCTCGACGAACTGGATCTCGACGGCGGCGGCGCCCACCTGCGCGGGTACGGCTCCAAGCTGGACGCCGAGGCCAGCGCCCGCAAGCCGCAGGTCCGCCACCGGACCGTCCCCGCCCGCCCCGAGAGTCCCTTCGAGCGCGACGGCTCCCGTCGGCTGGAGGGCTGCGAGGATCGGAACCCAGCGCGCCAGCCGTTGCGCGTCCAGTTCGAGACTCTCGATCTGCAGCGTTTTCCCGGCGGCCCCCCCCTCGTCGTCCTCGGATGAAACGAACTCGAGTCGCGCCGGGGCGCTCTCGAAGGTGGCGCGCGCCACACGAAGCCCCTCGGCTTCCGTCACCAACGACAAGGCAATCCGGAGCGGCTCCCCCTGCGATTTGCGAAGATAGCCGCCAGCCGCCTCCGCGCTTGCTTCGTCGGCCTCGACGACGACCGCGACGGTCCCGCCGGCCGGAGGCCAGGTGCTGGCAAACCGACCGGAGAGCTCCGCGCCGAGTTGGCCGTCCAGTTCGACCCGGAAAGGGATCTGCCCGCGAACGAGTTGAAGCAGCTCGGGCAGTCGACTGGCAGAGAGCGCCGCTCCGACCGCATCCCACTCGATCGCACTCCCATCGTGGGGCGCGCGCAGCGTGCCCCGGACGTTCCCGGCCGGGCCGCCGAGGGCCGTCCCTTCGACGACCAGGGTCGTTTCCTGCTCGCCGCGGACCAGGCGCCCCTCGGCCGCCGTGAGTTCGAACTCCGGCACGCCTGGGATGGCGCGGTCCCGCAGACTGATCCGCCCTCCGGAGAGAAGCACCTCCACGACGTCGAGATCGGGTGCGTCCGCGGGCACGAAGCGCGCGTCCGGCGACAGCGCACCACCGTCGGCCCCCTCTGCCCCGGCGACGTCGGTGGACGCAGGAATCGTCGCGGCGGCGAAATTCCAGGATCCATCCGTGCCGCGGACGACCCGGATGACCGGCGAGTCGATCTCCACGCGGCGTACGACGACGCGGCCGAGCAGCAGGTGCCCGGCTCGTACGATCAGACGCGCCTGCCCCGCCCGTGCCAGACGCCCCGGCCCCAGAGGAGAGAGATCCGGGATGCTGACCCCCTCGAGGGTGACCCCCGGGGGCCACCAGGTCACGCGAACCTCCTCCGCCTCGACGGGAAGACCCACCGCGCGCGAGAGAACCCCGAGAAAGTCCTCCGGGCGGTCGGAGAGGCTCCGGTGAGCACGCCAGGCCACGAGCCCGGCCGCCAGGGGCCCTCCGAACAAAACAAGTGCTGCCAGGAGGAGCCCGATGCGTCGGACGGCGCTCAATCGAGCTCCTGGAAGTTGGCCACCCGCCATTGGCCCTGGTCCTCGCGTACGGTGACGAGCGCCCGCCGGACGATGGGCTCGCCATCGCGGAATGTGATGGTGAGCTCGTAGAGAAAACCGCGGTGACGCGCGTCGGTACCGGCGCGCTCTTCGAGGAAGCGATAGTTCACCGCCGGCTTGGCGGCGGCCTCGGGGAGATCGACGTCCTCCAGCAGGGCCAGTTCGCGATCGAGCTTGCCCCGGGCAAAGCCCACGGCGTACTCGCGGGCCTCGGCCGGATCGACGGAGACGTAGTACCGATCGATGAATTCCTCGGCGCCCCGGCGGGCCGGTTCGGGGTTGGCGCACCCGGCCAGCAGGGCGCAGAGAATTCCGGCGAGTCCGAGTCGGACGCGGTTGCGGGCCGGGATCGCGGCGAGCCCCCAGCCCTCGCGACGCGGCCCCGCGATTGGCCACCCCATCGGGAATCGGGTATCACAACAGGGTGGTCGGCGACAGCCGACGGGGGTTGCCGGAGGCTCCCCCGGGAAGAAGGACGGGTGGCCGCAGCACGGCACAAAAACGAGGATTTTGTCGACGCGTTCGTGCGCGAGATGGAGATCCAACGAGGCTCCTCTCCCCACACGTTACGGGCCTACCGACGGGAACTCGAGCGGCTGGCAGCCTCCCTCACCAACGACCCGCCGCTCACACCGTCGGCGTGGGCGGGGGTGGCCACCGACGACCTGCGGCGCTTTCTCGCCGACCGGGGGTCCCAGGTCGGCCGCCGATCGCTGGGGCGGACCGTCAGCGTGGTGCGCAGCTTCTTCGCCTTCCTGCGTCGGACCGGTCGCACCGATCAGAACCCCGCCTCCGAACTCCGTGTCCCCCGATTTCCACGCGCCCTGCCCCGCTACCTCTCCGAAAGCGAGCTTCGCGAACTCTTCGAAGATGCCCCTTTGCCCGACGAGGCCGCCGCCCGCGACCGGGCCATGCTCGAGTTGCTCTACGGAAGCGGTCTGCGCGCGGCCGAGACCGTCGGCCTCGACTGGCGCGACGTGTCCCTCGACGACGGCCGCCTCCACATTCGCTCCGGGAAGGGAAACCGCGACCGTTTCGTGCCCATCGGGCACGCCGCCCGGGAAGCACTTTCCGGTCTCGCGGCGGTCCAGACCACCACCGGCGCAGACCGGGGCCCCACCACGCCCGTCTTCCGGAACAACCGTGGCGGACGCCTCGCGGTCCGCAGCGTCGGCCGCATCGTGAACGCGGCGATGCGAAAACACGGACTGCCCCCGCTGAATCCGCATGCGCTCCGACACAGTTGCGCGACGCACCTGCTCGACAATGGCGCCGATCTCCGCTCGATCCAGGATCTGCTCGGCCACGCGAGCCTCACGACCACCCAGAAATATACCCACGTGAGCCTCTCGCACCTGCGCAAGACGCACCGCCGCTTCCACCCCCGCGGCTGACGCAGCCCGGACGAAGCATCGACAACCCGCCAAACGATGCCTAGGATTTGGACGTGAGCGATCCGTCCGGAGTTCCGAAGATCCACGCAACGACAATCCTGGGCGTACGGCGCCAGGGGTGTACCTGCCTCGCCGGCGACGGACAGGTGAGCGTTGGTGCGACCGTCATGAAACGCGGCGCCCGCAAGGTGCGCCGCCTCTACCACGGCCGGGTGATTGCCGGCTTCGCCGGAACCTCCGCCGACGCCTTCACGCTCTTCGAACGCTTCGAACAAAAGCTCGAGGAGCACCGGGGGCAACTGCGACGGGCCGCCGTCGAACTCGCCAAGGACTGGCGGTCGGACCGCGCCCTGCGGCGCCTCGAAGCGATGCTGCTGGTCGGAGACGCCGAGCACCTCCTGGTCGTCTCGGGGACCGGCGACGTCATCGAACCCGACGCTCTCGAGGACGGCTCCACCGCGATCGCCATCGGCTCCGGAGGCGCCTTCGCCCTCGCCGCCGCCCGGGCCCTCGTGCAACACAGCACGCTCGACGCGCGCGCGATCGCCGAGTCGGCGATGCGCATCGCCGCCGACATCTGCATCTACACCAACGACGACATCGTCGTCGAAGAGGTCACTCCATGAACGAGACCGGCGCCCTCGCAGCCGTGCATGACGCTTCCGACCAAAACGGCCCGCGGCCGATGACGCCACGCGAGGTCGTCTCCGAGCTCGACCGCTACATCGTCGGCCAACGAGACGCCAAGCGTGCGGTCGCCATCGCCCTGCGCAACCGCTGGCGACGCCAGCAGGTCCCGTCCGACATGCGCGACGAGATCACCCCCAAGAACATCATTCTCATTGGGCCCACCGGCGTCGGAAAGACGGAGATTTCCCGACGTCTCGCCCGCCTCGCGCAGGCACCCTTCGTGAAGGTGGAAGCCTCGAAGTTCACCGAGGTGGGTTACGTCGGCCGGGACGTCGAATCGATCGTGCGCGACCTGGTCGAGGGCGCGATCGGTCTGGTGCGTGAGGAGGAGCGCGCCAATGTACAGGTCCGGGCACGCGAAGCCGCCGAAGAACGGGTCGTCGATGCCCTCCTCCTGCGCGGCCCCACCGCCGACGGCGCGCCGCGGCCACCGGACGCCGGTGGAACGCGCGACAAGATCCGCCGCAAGCTGCGCGACGGCGATCTCGACGAACGCGAGATCGAAATCGAATTGCCCGAGACGCAGCCGTCGGTCGAGTTCCTGGCGCCGCAGGGCATGGAGGAAATGGGACTCAACCTGAAGGAAATGTTCTCCAATCTGATGCCCAAGAAGACCTCCCGCCGTACCGTCAAGGTTCCCGAGGCCCTGGAGCTTCTGGCCACCGAGGAGGCAAATCGTCTCGTGGACATGGAACGGGTCACGCGCGAAGCCATCCGGCGGGTCGAGACGACCGGCATCGTGTTCATCGACGAGATCGACAAGATCGCCGGTCGCGCTCAGACCGGGAACGTCGACGTGTCCCGGGAAGGTGTGCAGCGCGACCTGCTGCCGATCGTCGAAGGCTCCACGATCCAGACCAAACACGGGCCCGTCCGGACCGACCACGTCCTCTTCATCGCCTCGGGCGCCTTCCACGTCGCCAAACCCGCCGACCTGATTCCGGAGTTTCAGGGGCGTTTCCCCATCCGGGTCGAACTCGAGGCGCTCAGTCGGGCCGATTTCGTGCGCATCCTCACCGAGCCCCAGAACGCGCTCACCAAGCAATACGAAGCGCTACTGGCCACCGAAGGCGTCCGCCTCGAATTCAGCGAGGACGCCATCGAAGAGATCGCGCGCATCGCGGCCGAGGTCAACGATCGCACCGAGAACATCGGCGCGCGTCGTCTCCACACCGTCCTGGAGCGGTTGCTCGACGGACTCCTCTTCGATGCACCAGACCGCCGGGGACAGACCTTCTCCGTGAGTGCCGAGCACGTCCGGACCGAGCTCGAGCCCATTCTCGGCAGCGAGGATCTGTCCCGCTTCATCCTCTAGTCCAGGCTCGCCACGTAACGAAGCGACGCCCCCGCCGTTTCCACGAAGGCGCAAAAGCAAGCCGAGGAGGCCCGCGGGAGTTGCGTTCGGGTAGCCCTTTGCGTAATCGCGTCCCGTGGACCAGGCGAGTCGGATCCAGCACGCCGAGATCCTCCTCGAGGCGCTGCCCTACATCCGCCGGTTCGCCGGCAAGACCGTCGTGGTCAAGTATGGCGGCAACGCCATGATCGACGATGATCTGAAGCAGGCGTTCGCGCGCGACATCGTTCTCTTGAAGTACGTGGGAATCCGCCCCGTCGTGGTGCATGGCGGCGGCCCGCAGATCAACCGGATGCTCGAATCCCTCGAGATCCCGTCCTCCTTCGTCCGTGGGAGGCGCGTCACCGATGCCTCGACGATGCGGGTCGTGGAAATGGTCCTTGCCGGCGAGATCAACGGTGAAATCGTCACGCGGATCGATCTCGCCGGAGGACGCGCCGCCGGTCTCTCCGGCAAGGACGGAGGACTCCTGCAGGCGACCCGACTCAGCGAGGAACTCGGCCAGGTCGGTCAGATCGTGGAGGTCGACGCCGACGTGATCCAGGCCCTGCAGGCGCGCGGCTTCATCCCCGTCGTCGCCCCGGTTGCCGCGGGTGACGGCGGCGAGAGTCTCAACATCAACGCCGATACCGTCGCCGGCAAGGTGGCCGAGGCGCTCCAGGCCGAAAAGCTCCTCCTGCTCACGGACGTCGAAGGAATCCAGGATGCCGACGGGCGGCTTTTGCCTTCCCTATCGGTCTCCGACGCTCGTCGGCTGATCGAAGAAGGCATCATCGACGGCGGCATGATTCCCAAGGTCGAGTGCTGCCTCGATGCGCTCGGCGGTGGCGTCGGCATGGTGCACATCATCGACGGACGCGTCCGACACGCACCCCTGCTCGAGCTCTTCACCGACGAAGGAGTCGGTACCGAGGTCCATCGGGACGGCAACAAGCCGCGCGGAAGCACATCGGAGGCGCCGGGACGATGAGCCACGAAGCAGGCGCGGCGGAGATCATCGCCAGCAACGACCGCAACCTCGTCGGCGTCTACGCGCGAGCAGGCATCGCCTTCGTGCGCGGGGACGGCACCCAGTTGTGGGATGCCGATGGCCGGCGGGTCCTCGACTTCTTTTCCAGCATCCTGTGCACGAACCTCGGCCACTGCCACCCCTCGGTCACCGCCGCCATCCGCGAACAAGCCGGCACACTGGTGCACATTTCGAACCTGCACCACAGCGTTCCGCAGACCGAACTCGCGCGTCGACTCGTGGAGACCTCCTTCGGGGAGCGCGTCTTTTTGTGCAATAGCGGCGCCGAGGCGAACGAGGCGGCCATCAAGCTCGCCCGTCGACACGGACACGCACGCGGCGGGCGCTTCGAGATTCTCACCGCGCTGGGATCGTTCCACGGCCGCACAATGGCCACGATCGCCGCCACCGGGCAGGAGAAGGTCCGGCTGGGCTTCGAACCCAGTCTGCCCGGATTTCGTTACATCCCCTTCGGCGACGTCGGCGCAGCCGAGGACGCCGTGGGCCCCGACACGGTCGCGATCCTCGTCGAACCCGTCCAGGGCGAAGGCGGCG
>JAPOLW010000192.1 GCA_029976905.1 bacterium
GCACAAAACTTTTATGAGGCCGATCAGCCTCTAATGTGGTATTCTGGTATCTGGGTACCTTTACCAATTACCCACCATATGCCCCGACGCCGAGGGCATGGCGAAGATCCGCGAGATGGCCAAGGAGATCGACGCGCCGCGGGCAGAGATGTCCGACTACGCGCCCCGGATCACCACGCTCAAGATCAACACGGACAAGATTCGCGACGTCATCGGACCTGGCGGCAAGGTCATCCGTGGCCTGGTGGAAGAGACCGGATGCAGCATCGACGTCTCCGACGACGGCACCGTTCAGGTGGCCTCCTCCGACGGAGCCTCGATGAAGATGGCCGTCGAGAAGATCCAGGCCATCACGGCCGAGGCCGAAGTCGGTCGGATCTATGCCGGGAAGGTCCGCAAGATCGTCGATTTCGGCGCCTTCGTCGAGATCATGCCGGGTACCGACGGATTGCTGCACATCTCGCAGATTGCGCAGGAGCGCATTCGTGACGTGCGCGACGTCCTCAAGGAGGGCGAGGAGGTCCGGGTCAAGGTTCTCGAGGTCGACCGGTCTGGGAAGATCCGTCTCTCCCGCCGGGAAGCCATGGCCGACGAGGGGCGGGCGGACTGAGGCGTTCGCCTCGCCGGTGGGACGCGGAGCCGTCTTGGGCAACCACGAACCGACCAACGTTCGCAAGACCACGTTGCCCAACGGCATCCGGGTCCTGACGGAACCAATCCCCCAGTTCAGCTCGGCGACGATCGGGATCTGGGTCGAGAACGGCTCGCGCTTCGAGTCGCCGGCTCAGAACGGAATTTCGCATTTCCTCGAGCACATGCTCTTCAAGGGCACCACGCGTCGAACGGCGCGTGCGGTCGCGGAGGAGATCGAGTCGCTCGGCGGCACGCTCAACGCCTTCACGGGCCGCGAGGTCACCTGCTACCACGCGAAGGTGTTGAGTGAGCATCTCCCGATTGCCGTGGATGTGCTCTCGGACATCTTCTTGCACTCGACCTTCCCGGAAGAGGAGATCGAGCGGGAGCGGACGGTCATCCTGGCCGAGATCTCGGAGGTCGAAGACTCTCCCGATCAGTACGTTCAGGTGCTCTTCGACGAGGGGTTCTGGCCCGGGGATGCCCTCTCGCGTCCGATCTGCGGCACGGCGGCCACGGTCTCGGGCATGGGCCGGGACGACTTCCTGGCGTTCGTCCGCGAGCGATACCGGCCCGATCGCCTGGTGATCGCAGCGGCCGGGGGAGTCGACCACGACTGGTTGGTCGACGAGGTGGCCCAGCGTTTCGGCGCGCTCGAGGGGGTGGCAAGTCGCCCCAGCGAGGGGCTTCCCGAGCCGCGTCTCGGGCTGGGCCTGCACCGCAAGAAGCTCGAGCAGGTGCAGATGATGCTGGGGGTACCCGGGATCTCGGCGGTGGACGAGGAGCGCTACGCGGCCTTCGTTCTGAACACCGCATTGGGCGACGGCATGAGTTCCCGACTGTTCCAGGAGGTGCGCGAGAAGCGGGGGAAGGCGTACTCGATCTATTCCTATCTCGATTCGTTCTCGAACACGGGCTACCTCGGCGTCTACGCGGCTCTGGGCGCGGACGCGGTCCGCGAGGTCGTCGGAATCGTGCGGGCGCAGTTCGAGGAGGTGGCCCGCGAAGGACTGCCCGTCGATGAACTCGAACGGGCGAAGAATCAGATCAAGGGCGGGATGCTCCTCGGCCTCGAGAGCACCGCGGCCCGCATGAGGCGACTGGCCGTGAACGAAATCTACTTCGGCCGGAACATCGAGCCGCACGAGGTCGCCGACGCGATCTCGGACGTCGGCCCCGACGACGTCCTGGGCATGGCCCAGCGGCTTTTCCACGATGGACGCATGGCCGCGGCCCTCCTGGGGGATCTGCCGGACTCGGCCCTGGACGAAGCGGCATTGGGACTTTCCTGAGGGGGAGCGGGATGCCTCGGCGGGAAGAGCATGCCCGTCGCCTCGCCACTGTGCCCATCTGGCGTACCGGCGACCGTCCTGCGGTCTCCCTGCCGGCGTACATGACGCCGGGTTCTGCGGGATGCGATCTTTGCGCGGCCCTCGAGACGGCTCTGACGCTGCCTCCGGGAGACCGGGCTCTGGTGCCCACGGGCCTTGCCATCGCGCTCCCCGAGGGGCTCGAAGGACAGGTCCGGCCGCGGAGCGGGTTGGCTGTGCGTAGTGGACTCACGGTGCTCAATGCCCCGGGAACGATCGATGCTGATTATCGGGGCGAGATCCAGGTCGCGCTCGTCAACCTGGGCCAGGAGGACATACGAATCGAACCCGGCGACCGGATCGCGCAACTGGTCGTCGGACCCGTCGTCCGTGTGGTGTGGCAGGAGGTCTCCCCGCAAGAGGCCGCCGCCCACGAAACCGCGAGGGGCGCCGGCGGCTTCGGTCACACGGGAATCTCGGATACAAGACCGCAGGGCGGGCGGGATGACGGCAGAGACGGCTGACTCCCTAGCGGGAAGGCTCCGATCCCCTGGGCGAGCCCCATGGTGGGAGAGGAGCCCCGATTTCGTGGGCAATTCGCTGGGTGCGGGGGGAGCCGCGATTCGGTGGGCGATTCGTGGGGTGCGGGAGGAGCAGCGATGAAGTGGTCGATCCTCGCGCCGGGAGACACGCGTTGGCTGTCCGACATGGCTGCGGTGCTGGGCGACCTCCTCGACCACGAAGTCGTCGAGGCGACCACGCCGCGCGTCCTGTCCTCGGTGGACGGAGTCGTCCTTTGCGGCGACGAGACCTGGCGCAAGAAGATCGTCGCCGAGGCCGTTGCCGCAGGAACCCTGGCCCGGGCGGCGGTCGAGTATGCACGCGACGGTGGATTGCTGCTCGCGATCGGCAGTGGTTTCGGCGCCGCCTGCAACCTGGGGTTGCTCCCCGGCGACGTCCTCGAGAACCAGCCCGGGGGATTCCTCTCCCGCATGGTCGGTCTGCGCGTGGAAGGGATTGCCAATCCATGGGCGCAACGTGCCATGGTCGGGGACGTCTGGGAGATGCCGGTCCGCTCGGAGGCGTCGCGGTTCGTCGCGCCCGGGGCAGACCTCGATCAGCTCGAGCGCGACGGGCTGATTCTGCTTCGCTACGTCGACAACCCCAATGGCTCGGCGCGGGACATCGCGGCGATCATGAATCGGCGGCGCAACGTTCTGGGGATCGCGCCCCATCCGGAGAACGTCGTGGACGCCTCCCTGGTGGAGCCGCAATGGCCGGGCCTGGAATCGGGTCGGGTCTTCTTCGAATCGGTGGCCGACTGGGTCGACGAAGGCGCCCATCGCGGCCCCGCCGAATCGCAACGCTGAGGAGCCCTGTGGGAAGCGCAAAATCCACCACGGCAGCGGCGAGGCTCCCGCGCGACATGCTGCTGGCGCGGTTGGAGGCAGCCCTGGACCGGCCGGCCTCCGACGCCGAGCGCGCTCTGATGCTCTGGTTCTGCCCACCGGCCGCCGAGTTGCGACGCCTGCCGGCCGCCCGCGGCCTCATTGCGACACCCTGGAGCGACGTGGAGCGCGCCCCGGGCGCCGAGGTCGGCTTTCTGTCGCTTGGCGATGGGGGCGACGTGGCCGTTTCCGTGGACTCGCGCGTGCACGTGGATCCCGCCGCCTTCCCGGATTTTCGCGAGGGCGTGGCGGCGGCCTTCGCCAAACTCGTGGCGGTCGGCGTCCAGCCGATGGCCCTCCACGTGGTCGTGCACGGAGGCCTTCCGGAGAATTCCGCCGGCCGCGAGGGGCTGCGGTCCTCCCTGCACGCGCTCTCGGCTTTCCTGCGTGGCGAAGGGGTAGCGACCGTTGGTGCGGAATTGTGCCTGGACCCCGAGTATGGCGAGACCCTCGTGGTCGATAGTGTCGCGATCGGGTGGAGGGAACCGGCGATCGCGGCCCAGGCCCAGCGTGTCCCACAGGCGGGCGACCGACTGGTGGCCGTGGCCGGATCTTCTTTGCATCGCGTGCGTCGCGATCTCCTCGGGGCCGGGATCGCCTTCGTGGCCCTTCCCACCAGCAGCGACGTGCCACTGCGGGCGGTCATCGCGTCGATCGGGGACCTCGGTCTCGATCTGCGACCGGCGGCACACGACCGGGCGCACCCCGAAGCGGCTTTGGAGCGTATCCGTCCAGATCCGACGCGAAGCATTCTGCTCATCGTACCCGAGAGCGAGGTCGAGCGCGTCGCGCAGACGGCCGCCGTACATGGCGCGATGCTTGCGTCGCTCGGCGCGATCTCTGCCTCCCCGCACATCACCGTCGGAACGGATGCGGCACAACAGACCTGTCTGCCCGCCGTCGCCGTGCGCGAGCCGTTGGACATTCCTGGGGAGCACACCGAGCCGGACGACAGCGGCCCGGGAGACGATCTCCGCCTCGACGATCTTCCGGAACCCGAAGACTACGAAGAGGCGCTCCGGCGAATGCTGCGCGCTCCAAATCTCGCGTCGCGCAAAGCCTTCTACGAGCGTTTCGACACCTGGTCGGGGGGCGCCACAGTCCTCCATCCCGACGCAGGAAGCGGCGTCGCCGCCTTGCGGACCCCGGGGACCGGCCGCGTCGTCGCGGTCGCCACCAGCGGCAATCCACGATTCACGGCGCTCGATCCATACGTCGGCTTCTGCATTGCCGTTTGCGAAGGGGTCCGGCGACTGGCAACACGCGGCGCGCGTCATCGAGCGCTCGTCGGAGGAACGAGCTTTGGGGCCAGTCATGACCCACAGATGCGGCGTCGCGCGGAGCAGGGGCTCGCCGGTCTACGGGATGCCGCACTGGCCTTCGCCCTGCCGTGTCTCGCCCTGACGACCAGTCCGGCGGGTCCCGACGAGCACCCGGCAACCCCGGTGACGCCCGGCCTGGCGCTCCTCGGGACGCTCGATCAGGCGCCGGTGACCCCCTGGTTCAAGGAGGATGGCGACGTCATCGTCCTCCTCGGCCGCTCGCGGGAGGAGGTGGCCGGCAGCGAGTATGCCGCCTACTACCACGCCTCGGTGGCCGGCAATCCTCCGTGGGTCGACTTCGGAGCCGAACGGGCGCTCTGTCGGGTCCTCACCCAGGCGGCCGCAGACCGACTCCTGCAATCGGCGCGCAACGTCGGCCCCGGCGGGCTGGCTCTATCGGTGGTGCATGCCTGCTGTTCCACCCCAGCGAGGGTTCCGGTCCGGGGGGCGCGACTGATCATCGACGAGGGAATGCGGCCGGACGCCTGGCTTTTCGCCGAGAGTCAGGCGCGTGCCGTGGTCTCGGTCTCGCGGAAGAATGCCGCCGCCTTGCACGAACTTGCCCAGGATGCAGAAGTACCGTTTCTACAGATTGGTGAGGTGGCTGGCCGCGTGCTCGAATTCGGCTCGCTGATCGGTCTCACGCTGGACGAGTTGCTCGATATCTGGAATGGAGCCCTTGCCGAGCGGCTGGGTGGAATCTGAAAGGCGTCATGGACAGCGAAGCCAGCGATCGTTTTCACGAAGAGTGCGCCGTGGTGGGCGTGTTCGGCCACCTGGAGGCGGCCAATCTCGCCTATCTTGCGCTCTACGCGCTTCAGCATCGGGGGCAGGAGTCTTCGGGGATCGTCTCCTCGCGAGGTGACGCGTTGATCTCCCACCGTGGGCTTGGCCTCGTTGCCGACATCTTTCGCCCGGAGATCATCCAACGCCTGGTGGGCACCGCGGCGATCGGTCACAACCGCTACGGCACGCATGGGGAAACCCTGCTGAAAAACGCACAGCCCCTGGTCGTGGAGTACGCCGGGGGGGCACTCGGCGTCGCACACAACGGCAACCTCGTGGATGCCGACTCCCTGCGGGCCGAACTCGAGAGATCTGGGTCCATCTTCCAGTCGAACTCCGATACCGAGGTCGTCATCCATCTGATCGCGCAGGCGGCGGGCGAACAGCTGGTCGACAAGGTCATCGAAGCCCTTTCGAAGGTGCGCGGGGCCTACTCGATGGTCTTTTTGTCCAAGGATCAGCTCATCGCGGCCCGCGACCCCATGGGCTTCCGGCCTCTGGTGCTCGGCCGCGTCAAGGACGCCTGGGTGGTCGTTTCCGAGACGTGCGCCCTCGACCTGATGAACGCAGAATACGTTCGCGAGGTCGAGCCGGGCGAGGTCCTGGTGGTCTCGGAAGACGGACTCGAGAGCCTGCATCCCTTCCCGCCGGTGCCCCCCCGTCGTTGTGTCTTCGAGTACGTCTACTTCGCACGACCCGACAGTCGCGTCTTCGACCGCACCGTCTACCAGGTGCGCCGGGAACTGGGGCGCCAACTGGCGCGCGAGAGTTCCGTGGAAGCCGACCTCGTCACGCCGGTTCCCGATTCGGGGGTGCCCGCTGCTCTCGGGTATGCCGAGCAGGCCGGCGTGCCCTACCAGCTCGGCTTGATTCGGAACCATTACGTCGGCCGTACCTTCATCGAGCCGACCGACTCGATTCGTCACTTCGGGGTTCGCGTCAAGCTCAACGCGATGCCCGAATTGATGGCGGGGAAGAGGGTCGTGGTCGTCGACGATTCTCTGGTGCGCGGCACGACCAGCCAGAAGATCGTGACGATGCTGCGCAACGCGGGAGCCTCCGAAGTCCATATGCGCATCTGCTCCCCGCCCACCATTTCCCCTTGCTATTACGGGATCGACACGCCGACCCGAGAGGAATTGGTGGCGTCCTCGCACTCGATCGAGGAGACGCGTCAGTACATCGGGGCGGACTCGCTCGCGTATCTCAGCGAGGAGGGTCTTTATGCGTTCCAGCCGCCAGAGGCCGAACGCACCTTTTGTGACGCCTGCTTCACCGCACGCTATCCGATTCCCGTTTCCGACGTCCCAGAACCCCGGCAACTCCACCTTTTCGACGCCTTTCAGGCCAAGGTCTAGAGCGGGAACCGACGCCGGACGGGCACGGTCCGTCCGGGGTGCTTCGAGCGGCCGGGCACGGTCCGTCCGGGGTGCTTCGAGCGGCCGGGCACGGTCCGTCCGGGGTGCTTCGAGCGGCCGGGCACGGTC
>JAPOLW010000193.1 GCA_029976905.1 bacterium
CCCCCCCGGTGATCAGAGCCTTCAACGCGAGCCTCCCCGCTCCGCACCCGGAGCCGGATCGAAGCTCTCGCCGTCCGCGATACCCGCCGCCCGCACCCAGGCGTGCCCGGATTGCCGCGAACCATCGCCCCACGTCACGTCCTGCAGTTCCAACATTCCCGCCGACGTCGTTACCAGAGGGCGCCCGCCGGCGTCGACGAAGACGACACCCGGCGCGCATTGGCGCTCGCTCGAGCGCGTCTCGGCCCTCCAGACGAAGAGCCGTCTCCCCCGGAATTCCGAGAACGCCCCCGGCCACGGGTCGGTCACGGCCCGCACCAGATTGCGCAGCTCATCCGCGGGACGAGCCCAGTCGAGGCGCCCGTCCTCGGGCCGGCGGCCCCCGAAGTACGTCGCCGCTGCGTGGTCCTGCGGCCGGCGCGGCGCCCTTCCCGCGACCAGCAAAGGATAGGTCTCGCGCACGACGTCGGCTCCAGCCGCCGCGATCTTCTGCGTCAGAACCAGAGCCGTGTCGTCTCGTCCAATGGCGATGCGACGCTGCGCGACGATATCCCCATGGTCGGGCTTCTCGTCCATGTAGTGGAGGGTCACCCCGGTATCGGTCTCGCCGTGCACGAGCACCCAATTCACCGGAGCACGCCCCCGGTAGCGCGGCAGGAAGGATCCGTGCAGGTTCAGGGCGCCGCCGGAGGGCAATGCGAGGAGCGCCGGCGCCATCATCTGCCGGAAGTAGAACGAAAAGAGGTAGTCGGGCTCGGCCGCGGCGACCGCCGCCTGACTCTCGACGCCATTGACCTCGACCGGGCGAACGACCTCGATCCCGTGGCGCTCCGCGAGATGGGCAACCGACGGAAACCAGATGTTCTCCCCGGGCGCGTCCTCGTGGGTGACGACCAATCCGACCTTCGCACCCGCGTCGAGAAGCGCCTCGAGACAAGCGTGCCCGACCGCGCCATACGCGCAGACGACGCTCTTCACTGCTCCTCATGGTCGGTCTCGGGCAGGACGGCCGACTGCGAGATGACCTCGCGAATACGGTAGGTCGGCCGCCGACGCACTTCGGCATAGATCCGGCCGACGTACTCGCCGACGAGACCGACGGCGAAGAGGAGCACCCCCATGAAGGCGAAGAGAATCGCGAAGAGCGTGAAGAGCCCTTCGCTCTCGGGTCCCAGGACGATGCGCCGGGCGAACAAAAGAGCCGATAGTGCTGCTCCGGCCAGTGCGATGAGGAGCCCCGCGAGACTCACCAGTTGAATCGGCAGGAGGGAGAATCCAGTGATGAGATCGAAGCCGAGCCGCATGAGTCGCAGAGGAGAGTATCGGGAGGCTCCCTCCTCGCGCTCGGAGTGCTGCACTTCGATTTCGACGGGGTTGGTCGCCAGCATCATCGCCAAAGCGGGAACGAATGCCGCCTGCTCGGAGAGTTCGAGAATTTCCTCGACCACGTCGCGGGAGTAGCCTCGCAGCATGCAGCCGTAGTCGCGCATACCAACACCGATGCTCGCGGTCGTCACCCGATTGACGAGCGAGGAAATCTGCTTTCGCATCCATGGGTCGCGTCGGTTCTGCCGCACCGAGCCGACCACATCGTGTCCGCTGCGCAGGGCCGCCAGCAAGCGTGGGATCTCTTCGGGTGGATTCTGCAGGTCGGCGTCCAGCGTCACCAGAAATCGCCCCCGCGCGACCGAGAAGCCCGCCACGACGGCCGGATGTTGCCCGAAATTCCGAGAGAGTTCGACGATGACCACCTGGGGGTGAACCCGCGCCAATTCGAGAAGGAGAGTGGCCGTGCGATCGGTCGACCCGTCGTTGACGAGCACGACCTCGAAGTTCTCACCCGACAGAACCCGCAGGAGAGCGTCGACGAGATGCTCGACGCTTGCCTCCTCGTTGAACACCGGAACGACGATCGAAACCTCGGGAGGCCGCCCCGCATCGAGGTCCACCTGTTGCGTCATCGAATCGCCGGCCACGATGCTCCCCTAGGCGCCGCGCCGACGATGCGCGCGCACGACGTCGTTCACGGCACCGACCACGAAGCCCACGTCCTCATCGCGCATGTCCGCGAAGAGCGGTAGCGTGAGGATCTCCCGGTGCGCCTGGGTGGCGACCGGAAGGTCGGCCTCCTGCGCATGGCGTCGGTAGAGGGTCTGGAGGTGCAGGGGAACGAAGTGCACCCCTGCCCCGACGTCGCGCTCGCGCAGGGCCTGGACGAAACCATCGCGATCGGTGCTCAAGGCATCCGTCTCCACGCGCACCACCATCATGTGCCACGCGTGGTGGTGTTCGTAGGGAGCTTCCTCCAGAGGACGCACGCATTCGACCGAGTCCAGTTCGCTGCGGTAGAGAGAGGCCAGGTGGGCACGTCGTCGGTTGCGGTCGTCCAGAGCCTGCAACTGGTGGAGCCCGATCGCTGACTGAAGGTCGCTGATGTTGTACTTGAACCCCGCCTCGACGACGTCGTAGGCCGCCGGCCCCCGGCCGCCGAATCGGTTCTCCGGGCTCTGGTCGATCCCGTGGTAGCGCAGCCGCCGGGCCCGACCGGCGATCTCCGCATCGGCGGTCACCAGGGCGCCACCCTCTCCCGTGGTGAGATTCTTCGCTGGATGGAAGCTGAACATCGTGACGTCGCCCACCGACCCGATCGGCCGCCCCTTGTAGGAGGCGCCCAGCGCGTGCGCCGCATCCTCGACCAACGCCAGGCCGCGCGAGCGTGCGACGGCCAGCAGCGCGTCCAGGTCGCAGGGCTGACCGGCGAAGTGTACGGGCAGGATCGCCTTCGTCTGACGGGACAGCGCCGCTTCCAGCCGCGCCGCATCGAGGTTGAGCGTTCCAGGCTCGACGTCGACGAAAACGGGCGTCGCCCCCGCATGCAGGATGACATTGGCCGTCGCGACCCAGGTCATGGGCGTCGTGACGACCTCGTCCCCCGGGCCGACACCGGCGGCGAGCAGAGCGAGGTGGAGCGCAGCGGTCCCGGTGTTGGTGGCCACGGCGTGCGGAACGCCCACGTAGGCGGCCAGCGCCTCCTCGAACCTCTCGGTCCGTGGGCCGGTCGACAGCCAGCCCGACCGAAGGCAATCCTCGACCTCGCGGATTTCGGCCTCGGTGATGCTGGGTCGCGCGTAGGGCAGCACGTCGAAGGCCTATCAAATCTGGATTTTTCGGCCAAATCGACGCACCGCACAATCTTCCTTGCGCCAATGACGCGACGTGTTATCTTGGAGGCTGGGAGGAGTCAGACCATGAGCAAAGCAAACGACGACACCATGTGGACCCCGCTGGAGAAAGCTTTCGACCAGGCCCGGGATCTCAACGATCAGGCCGTCCGACTCGCGCGCGAGACCGCCACCGACCTACGACGTCGCTCCGATCAAGCGGTGAAGACGGCCCGAAAGCAATCCGAGCACACTCTGAAGCTCGTTCGCAAGAACATCGAGGACGCACAAAAGACGATCGAGGAACGTACCAGCTCGCTCGGTTTCGGGATGCTCCCCGACTTGGTGCAGGAGCAACTCGACAGGGTCGAGGCGAGCCTCCGCAAGAGTCTCCTGTCGCTTGTAAAGTCTTTTGACATCGCGACGTCCCGCGACGTCGATTCTCTGCGCCGCAAGGTCACGAGCCTCGAGAAGAAGATCAACGAGCTGACGCGCGAGAGCGCTGCCGCCTGAACCCGTCTCCCGATAGGGGGTCTCGGCGGTATCCCAGGATCGTCGAGAGACGAAAGCCACGCCCCGCGGCCGCGAGCCCGCGGTAAGCCAGCCTTCGTTGGCCCCACGTGGGGTCCCCCCGGGGGGAGGACACTCAGGCCGCGGCCGTCTCGCCCTTCGACTTCGAAGACTTGGCGTCCGATTTCGCCGCCTTCGAGTCGGTTTTATCGGCCGCGGAATCGCCGGAGGCGGACGACGTCGAGGCAGATCGGTCACGGTCTCCGCTGCTCGACGATCCCTTGTTCCCGTAGTCGGTGACGTACCAACCGGAGCCTTTCAACTGGAAGGCCGTGTTCGACATCAGCTTGGTGACCTTGCACCGGCATGTGGGGCATCGCTGGAGGGGTTTCTCCGTGATCTTTTGCATCACGTCGAATTCGCCGCATTTTTTGCAGTGATATTCGTAGATTGGCATGGCTTCCTCTGCCCTTTCCTTCCCCTCTACAGTAGGAATCCCGACGTATTTTGTCCACCCATGCGGGCCGCCATCTGATAGAGCGAGTTGACCAGGAACGCCTGCAGAAACTGAATACCCAGCAGGACCACCAGGGGCGTGAAGTCGATCCCCCCGAAATACAACGGCACGACACGTCGGATCCGGTAGTACACCGGCTCGGTTGCGCCGCGCAGGAACCGTACGATCGGGTTGTAGGGATCCGGATTGACCCACGACAGCACGGCGCTTCCGATCACGATCCAGAAGTAGAGATTGAGGATCGTATTGAGCACCATGCCTACGGCCATCAGGAAGTTTCCAAGAATCATCGACTACCCCCTCACCCTTGCAATACGTCTCACCCGCCCGACAACTCACGGGATCGTCGGGAGGCCGCCTCCACCGCGGCTCCGATCGCGGCTCCAAAGCCATGGGCCCCCAGCGCTTCCAGGCCCGCCTGGGTGGTACCGCCGGGGGAGGTGACCCGCTCACGCAGGACGTCGACCCCCTCTGCGGACTGCAGCCACAGCCTCGCGGAACCCAGGATCGTCTGCTGCACCAACATACGCGCCAGATCTGCGGGCAAGCCAACCTCATCGGCGGCCTGCAGCATCGCTTCCGCGTAGGCGAAGAGAAAGCCCGGCCCACTTCCGCTGACCGCCGTGACGGCGTCGAGCATATGCTCATCGTCTACCGTGACCGCTCGCCCCACCGCTGAAAAGATTTCTTCTGCCGTCTCCCGGTCCGCCCGATCGGCGCTTCCGCCTCCGACCAGGACCGTCATGCCCTCCCCCACCAGCGCCGGGGTATTGGGCATTGCTCGCACCACCCGCACCCCCGCGAAGAGCGCCCGGGTAAAGGTGCGTCCCGGGCCCCCCGCCACGATCGATACGACCAGATGGCGTCCGTCGACATGGGGCTTCATGGACGCCAATACCTCGGGCAGAACCTGTGGCTTCACGGCGACGATGACGACGTCCGACTGGGCCAGGAGACTTGCCACGTCGTCCGCCGCAGCCCCTCCGGTCGCTTCACGGAACGCCGCAATCGCTTCGGCCACCGGGTCTGTCGCGACAAGCGCGAACTCGTCGCGCCCGGCCAATCCACCCCCGAGCGCTCGCGCCATGTTTCCGGCGCCCACGAAACCAATCCTCTTCATCTCCGTTCAAGCCCCCCGGTCGCGCGGTGGCCGCGGCCCCAGGACCGCTGTCCCGAGGCGGATGATCGTGGCCCCGCGCTCGATCGCGATATCATAGTCGTCACTCGTGCCCATCGACAACTCGATGAGGTCTTCGTGCCCCGTCGCCCGCAATCCATCCCGCAGATGACGTAGTTCGTCGAACGCGGCCGCGGCCGCGCTCGCATCACGCTTGCCGATCGTCATCAATCCCTTGACGACGAGGCGGTCGAACGTCGCAACCTCCTCGAGGAGATCCGCGGCCTCTTCGGGCGCAATGCCGGCCTTTGCCCGGTCTCGTGCCACGTTGACCTGCAGGAGAACCTCGAGCGGCGCGCGCTCGTCGGGCACGCGCCGGGCGAGCGCACGCGCGGTCTCGGCCCGCTCGATGGTGTGCACGACATCGAAAAGTCCAGCCGCCACGCCGGCTTTGTTCCGTTGCAGAGGTCCAATCAGGTGCCACCTCGCCGGCCGGTCGGCGAGGGCCTGGCGCTTGATGCGCGCCTCCTGGACGTAGTTCTCACCGACGTCACACGCACCCGCTTCGATCGCGGCCGCCGCCATCTCCGGGGGATGCCCCTTGACCACCGTGAGCAAGCGCACACTCCGGGCGTCCCGACCACACGCAACGGCACGCGCGGCCATCTCGCCCGCCACCGATCGGAAGCGCAAACCAACGCCGTCCGCGCTCGGCCCCGGACCCATCGGCCCGCCCAACGCCTGGATCGCCTCGCGCGTCTCGTCGAGGGGAAGGCCGATGATGTTGGTGACCGAACCGCGCACGCTCTGAACGAAGGCAGATGCCCCGCCCTGGATCGCGTACGACCCAGCCTTGTCCGACGGCTCGTCCGTGGCTGCATAGCGCCGGATCTCGTCGTCCGACAGCGCGCGAAAGACCACCTCGCTCGCCGTGACGAAGCTCCGCACCACCTCGCCATCGCGCGCGACAGCGACCCCCGAAAGGACTTCATGGCGGCGACCCGAAAGCGCACCGAGCATCTGCGCGGCGTCTTCGGGGTCTGCGGGTTTGCCCAGGATCCGGTCGCCGAGGGCCACGGTGGTGTCCGCGCCTACGACGAGTGCCTGCCGGTGGTCGCACGCCACTGCGGCCGCCTTCTCCCGAGCCAGCCGCTCGACGTACGCGCGCGGATCTTCACCCGGGAGACGAGCTTCGTCGAGGTGCGCCGGCGAAACCTCGAAGGGGTACGCAATGCGCGCCAGGATCTCCCGGCGGCGCGGCGAGGCCGACGCCAGAACGACGCGCACGCGCTTCAGCCGGCGCTCGGAGCGAAGCGCACGCCGGTCCCACCGAGCCCGCAATAGCCGCCGGGGTTCTTGGCGAGGTACTGCTGGTGGTATTCCTCGGCGTAGTAGAACTCCGGCACATCGACGATCTCGGTCGTGATCGTCGCGTAGCCGGCCGAGCCAAGCGCCGCACCGAAAACCTCGCGCGTCGCCTCGGCCACGCGACGCTGTTCTTCGGAGTAGACGTAGATGCCCGATCGGTACTGCGTTCCGACGTCGTTGCCCTGCCGCATCCCCTGGGTGGGATCATGGCTTTCCCAGAAAACCCCAAGCAGCCCCTCGAACGAAACCGCTTCTGGATCGAAGACGACCCGCACGACCTCGTTATGCCC
>JAPOLW010000194.1 GCA_029976905.1 bacterium
CCGCTGGCCTTGCGTGCCACCGACTTCAGGTCCCCTTCGGCGAGCCCCTCGAATACCGGCGCGTAGGCCTCACCGTAGAGCTCCGTCAACTGCTTGCGGAGGTCCGGTTCGGACACGCCATTGGAAGCGACCTCGGCGAGGCTCCGTCCCAACTGCCGCGCCGCCCAACCCAGATGGGTCTCGAGGATCTGTCCCACGTTCATGCGGGAAGGCACGCCCAGAGGGTTGAGAACGATGTCGACCGGCGTTCCGTCCTCGAGGTAGGGCATGTCTTCCTCGGGGAGGATGCGCGACAGAACGCCCTTGTTGCCATGGCGTCCGGCCATCTTGTCGCCGACCTGCAACTTGCGCTTGATGGCCACGAAGACCTTGACCATCTTGATCACGCCAGGGTTGAGTTCATCGCCCCCTTCGAGCCGTTGCTTCTTGTCCGCGGTGACCAGCCGGAGACGATCGATCTGGTCACGCATCGCGCGACAGCTACGCTCGAGTTCGTCCTCGACCTTCTCGTCCCCGATCCGGATGTCTCCCCAGTACTGGGGTTCGATGTTGTCGTCGATGTCCTCTGCGGTGATCTCCTGTCCCTTGGCGAGAAGCTGCCGGCGGTGGTCATCACTGAGTCGCGTCGTGGTCGTCTTGCCGACCAGGAGCTTCTTCGCCTTGCGCGCCGTGCTCTCGCGCAGGATCCGAACCTGGTCCGCCTCGTCCTTCTCGAGGCGCGCCATCTCCTCTTCTTCGATCTGGCGGGACCGCTCGTCCTTGGTCACGCCCTTGCGGGAGAAGACCCGGGCTTCGATGACCGTTCCCTCGACGCCGGGCGGCACCTTGAGGGACGTATCGCGAACCTCCCCGGCCTTCTCGCCGAAGATCGCGCGCAAGAGTTTTTCCTCGGGGGAGAGCTGCGTCTCGCCCTTCGGAGTGATCTTGCCGACCAGAATGTCCCCCGGCTTCACCTCGGCGCCGATCCGGATGATGCCGGACTCGTCGAGGTCTCCCAGAGCCTCCTCACCGACGTTGGGAATATCGCGGGTGATGTCCTCGGGGCCGAGCTTCGTGTCGCGCGCCACGCACTCGAATTCCTCGATGTGCACGGAGGTGAAGAGATCCTCCTTGACCACGCGTTCACTGATGAGGATCGAATCCTCGAAATTGTAGCCACCCCAGGGCATGAAGGCGACAAGAACGTTCCGGCCCAGTGCCAGCTCTCCCATCTCGGTCGCCGGACCGTCGGCAATGACGTCCCCGGCCGCGACCCGGTCGCCACCCTTCACGATAGGCTTCTGGTTGATGCAGGTGCTCTGGTTCGAGCGCTGGTATTTCACCAGAGAATAGATGTCGATGCCGGTGTCGGCACCATCAGGCCGCAGTTCATCGGCACGGACCACGATGCGGGTCGCATCGACGCTCTCGACGAGTCCGTCGCGCTGCGCCACGAGGGTGACGCCCGAGTCACGGGCCACGATCGATTCCACGCCCGTTCCCACCAGGGGAGCATCGGTCCGCAGAAGCGGCACCGCCTGCCTCTGCATGTTCGATCCCATGAGAGCCCGGTTCGCGTCATCGTTCTCGAGGAAGGGAATCAGCGAGGCCGCGACCGAGACCAACTGGTTCGGCGACACGTCCATGTACTCGAGTTGGTCGGGCGAGAGCTGTTGGAACTCGCCCTGGAAGCGGGCCGACACCAGATCCGCGGTGAACCTACCACCGTCGTCGACCTTGGCATTGGCCTGCGCGATTTTGTGGTCTTCCTCTTCGAGCGCCGACAGGTACCGGATTTCGTCGGTGACCGCGCCCTCCGCGGCTCGACGATACGGCGTCTCGACGAAGCCGTAGCCATTCACCCGCGCGTAGGTCGAAAGCGACGCGATCAGGCCGATGTTCGGACCTTCGGGCGTTTCGATCGGACAGACGCGCCCATAGTGGGTCGGGTGGACGTCGCGCACCTCGAAACCGGCGCGTTCTCGCGTCAGTCCACCCGGACCGAGAGCCGACAGCCGCCGCTTGTGCGTCACCTCGGAGAGCGGGTTGGTCTGGTCCATGAACTGCGAAAGCTGCGAGGACCCGAAGAATTCCTTCACGGCTGCCGCGACCGGTTTGTAGTTGATGAGCTCCTGGGGCATCAGCGTCTCGATGTCCTGGAGGCTCATGCGCTCCTTGATCGCACGCTCCATGCGCACGAGACCGATACGGTATTGATTCTCTACCAACTCGCCGACGGCCCGCACGCGACGGTTCCCGAGATGGTCGATGTCGTCGATCTGCCCGTTGCCGTTCTTGAGATCGTTCAGGTAGCGGACGACTTCGAGGATATCGACGGAGCGCAGCGTGCCCTGCTCGAGCGGCGCATCGAGGCGGAGCTTATGGTTCAGCTTCAAGCGCCCCACCTTCGAAAGGTCGTAGCGGTCCTTGTTGAAAAAGAGATTGTCGAAGAAGGTTCGCGCGGTCTCCCGTGTCGGAGGGTCGCCCGGACGAAGGCGCTTGTAGATCTCCATGATCGCTTCGTCCGAATCTTCGACCTTGTCCTGCAGCATGGTGTTGCGCAGCCACGGCCCGGTGCTCTCGATGAAGAGGACATCGAACCGGTCGATCTTCTTTTCCTGGAGAAGCTCGAGAGCCTCGGGAGTGATCTCGCCGTTGCACTCGACGATGACCTCCCCGGAATCGGGGTCGGCAATGTCGGCCGAGGCCACCTTCCCGAGCAGATCTTCCATGGCGATCGGCAGCAACTCGACGTTGGCTGCCTCGAGCTGACGGAGCGCCCCTTTGGTGAGCTTCCGCCCTTCCTTGATCAGGATCTCGTTGGTCTCGGGGTGTCGGATGTCGCGGCCGACCTTGATGCCACCATGCAGCTCGGGCCGGAAGATCCGGCTCGCCTTGCCGTCCTCGAGAAGGATGGTGTCCTTCTTGTAGTAGTAGTTGAGCAGCTCCTCGGTGTTCATGTTCAACGCGCGGAGCAGGACCGAGGCATGGAACTTCCGACGCCGGTCGATGCGCACGTACATGATGTCGCGGGGATCGAATTCGAGATCGATCCAGGAACCGCGGTAGGGAATGATGCGGGCCTTGAAGAGCAGCTTGCCCGAGGAGTGCGTCTTGCCCTTGTCGTCGTCGAAGAAGACGCCCGGCGAGCGGTGCAACTGCGACACGATGACCCGCTCGGTACCGTTGATCATGAAGGTGCCGTGCGGGGTCATCAGGGGGATCTCCCCGAAATAGACCTCCTGCTCCTTCACGTTCTTGATGGAACGCGCTCCCGTGGCCGGATCCACATCGTAGATCACGAGGTGCACGGTGACCTTGAGCGGAGCCGCGTAATTGTTGCCGCGCTGGTGGCACTCGTCGATGTCGAACTTCGGCTCGCCGATGGCGTAGCTCACGAAGTCGAGCTCGGCGGTGTCGTTGAAGTCCCGAATGGGAAAGACCGATTTGAAAACGGCCTGTAGCCCGATGTCCTTACGCTCGTCGGGGGGCACGTCTTTCTGGAGGAAGTCATCGTAGGACCGACGCTGAATCTCGATGAGATTCGGGATCTCCACGACCTTCTTGATCTTCCCGAAGTTACGCCTGGGACGGAAATTCTCAGCAACCTGAGAGGCCATCTACGCTCCTATGGTCGCCTTGGGCGGTCCCCCGATGGGAGAACACGCCGGGCGCCGACCGGCTTTCCAACGACAAGACGCACGGACCCACTGCTGGCCCGTGCCATCTCGAAAAACATTCTTCTTTGCGCGCGGCCACGACGCCGCACGACGATCTGCTCGCCAAGGAGGCTTTGCCCCCTCTACTCCAGCTCGACGGTGCCGCCCGCCTCCTCGATCTTCTTCTTCATTTCCTCGGCCTCGTCCTTGGCCACGCCTTCCTTGACGGGCTTGGGCGCGCCGTCGACGAGGTCCTTGGCCTCCTTCAGTCCGAGGCCGGTGATCTCCCGCACCGCCTTGATGACCTGGATCTTCTTCTCGCCGGCCGCCTTGAGGACGACGTTGAACTCGTCCTTCTCGGCGGCAGCCGCGCCACCACCGTCGGCAGGCGCCGCCGCCGCGACGGCGACGGGAGCCGCGGCGCTGACGCCCCACTTCTCCTCGAGCGCGCTCACCAGCTGCGACACTTCCATGATCGTCAACTCGGAAAGCTGATCGATGATCTCGTTCATCTTCTCTGCCGTGATGGCCATGTTCTCTCCTTGCTTCCAGCGGCCGCTTCATCCGGCCGCAAGTGTTCCGGTTATTGGGTGACGATTGCTCAGTCGGCCGGCGCGCCCGAATCGCCACGCGCCTTGATGACGCGCGCCAACTGGTTGGCCGGTTCGCCGAGAAGCCGCACGAGCTGTGTGGCGGGCGCGGACAGCACGCTCAACAGCTGGGCCCGCAGCTCGTCCTTCGTCTTGAGCTTGGCCAGCTGGGAGACGTCCTTACCCGCGAAAAGCTGTCCTTCGAGAAGGGCTCCCTTGATCGAGAGCTTCTCCTCGTTGTCCTTGGTATAGTCGACGAGTTGCTTCGCCACGGCGACCGGGTCGCCGTAGCCGAATACGAGCGCGGTCTGCCCGACCAGCATCTCCTTCAGGGGCTCGAACTCACTCGACGTGAAGGCGCGCAGCGCCAGGGTATTCTTGGCGATCTTGTACTCGCCTTCGATCTCCCGGATCTTCTTGCGCAGTTCGGTCACCTGCGCGACGCTCAGGCCATTGGGCTCGGCCACGATCGCGATCCGGGCACGCCCGATCCGATCCTTCAGACCTTCGATGACTTCGGCTTTCGCTTCTGCGTTCACGACTTGATCTCCAAAGACGCGCGCCGGCTCAGGCCGCTGCCTTGACTCCGACCGGATCCACGCGGATCCCCGGGCCCATCGTCGTCGAGACGGCGATCGCCTTCATATACGTCCCTTTCGCCGCCTGGGGCTTCGCGCGGGTGAGGCTGTCGAGCACGCTCTGCGCGTTGTCCACGAGCTTCTCGACGCCGAAGGACCGCTTTCCGATCGGCACGTGGACGATCCCAGCCTTGTCGACCCGATATTCCACCTTGCCAGCCTTCAGTTCAGCGACGGCCTTGGAGACGTCCATGGTCACGGTGCCGACCTTCGGGTTCGGCATCAGGCCGCGGGGGCCCAGGACCTTCCCGAGCTTTCCGACCACCGCCATCATGTCCGGGGTCGCGATCGCCTTGTCGAACTCCAGCCAGCCCTCTCCCTGGATGCGCTGCGCGAGATCGTCGCCTCCGACGTAGTCCGCACCCGCCTCCTCGGCCTCCTTCACCTTGTCCCCTTTGGCGAAAACAAGGACCCGGACGCTCTTGCCCGTCCCGTGCGGAAGCTGACAGGTCCCCCGCACGTTCTGGTCGGCTTGCCTGGGGTCGACCCCGAGGCAAACGGCCAACTCGACGGTTTCGTCGAATTTGGCCGGAGCCGCGTCCACCGCAAGCCCCAGGGCCTCGGTCAAGGAGTAGCGCCGCGCGCGATCGATACCTTCGCGCGCCTTCTTCATCCGTTTGCTCAACCGTGCCATCGCTTCTCAGTCCACAACCTTGAGGCCCATGCTGCGCGCCGTCCCTTCGACGGTACGCTCGGCCGCTTCGAGCGAGGCAACCGTCAGGTCGGGCATCTTCGTTTCTGCGATCTCACGCACCTGCGCGCGCGTGACCTCTCCAACCATCGTCCGCCGGGGTTCCTGCGAACCCTTCTCGAGACCCGCCGCCTTCTTCAGAAGCACCGAAGCGGGCGGTGTCTTCGTGATGAAGGTGAACGAGCGGTCGGCGTAGACCGTGATGATGACCGGAATGATCAATCCGGCCTGGCTCTGCGTCTGCGCGTTGAACGCCTTGCAGAATTCCATGATGTTGACACCACGCTGACCGAGCGCGGGACCGACCGGCGGGCTCGGGTTGGCCGACCCTGCCGGAATCTGGAGCTTGATCTCTCCGATGACCTTCTTTGCCACTTATGCTTCCCCGGCGATCTGCCTCAGGCCTTCTCGACCTGGACGAATTCGAGTTCCACGGGAGTCGCCCGACCGAAAATGCTGATCAGGACGCGGAGCTTGCCCTTGTCGGGCTTCACCTCATCCACCGTGCCATTGAAATCTTGGAAAGGGCCGTCGATGACCTTGACGGTCGCGCCGACCTCGAAAAGAACCTTGGGCTTGGCCGCCCCGTCCTCCATCTGCTGGGTGATCTCCATCACCTCGGACTCGCTGATCGCCGGCGGGTCGTCGGTACCGCCGACGAACCCGGCCACCCGCGGCGTCGACTTGATGAAGCCCTTGATGAAGTCACCGAGGTGGCCGACGTTGACCAGAATGTATCCGGGGAAGAACTTCCGCGTGGAGGTGCGCGGCTTCCCCTTGACCAGCTCGACCACCTTCTCGGCCGGGACCAGGATCTTCTGGAACGAATCCAACTGCTCGAGCGCCGCACGCAACTCGGCGACGACCGCTTTCTCCTTCTCCGAAAGAGCGTCCTTCGCCTCCAGCGTGGCAAGGTCGGCCTGCTTCTTGGCCGTTTCCGCGCGTCGGCGTTCGTCGAGCGAGGCCTTCACCTTGGCCTCGTAGCCCGAGTGTGTGTGGACGACGTACCAGCGTCCCGCGGTGGACGTTTCGTCCCCGGAAGACTCCGTCGAACCGGACATATCAGTTATTCCTCGCGACGTTGGGGGCCCACGGAAGCGCAGGCAGGCCCATAAGACTCATGAAGTCCCCATGACGTATTGCATGGCGAAGGAAAGGGCGAAGTCCACGACCCCGAGGAAGACCGCCGCTACGGCGACGACGACCAGGACGACCGCGGTCGCTTGATAGGTCTCCTTGCGGGTGGGCCAATGGACTTTTTGCAGTTCCTGCCATGCTTCCTTGACGAACTGGACGGAGCGGGGGCCTGCGGAGACGATCTCGCCGACCCTGCCCTGGGCCCCACGGTTTTCCGACTGC
>JAPOLW010000195.1 GCA_029976905.1 bacterium
TCGATCGAACGTGCGATAAAGGTTCCCTCGGCGCCCAGAGCGACGACCAGCGGCTTGAAGGGGTTGTCGACCGAACCATCCGGTGAGGATTTGGTCACCTTCCCGGCCTCCGAGGTCGGCGAATACTGCCCTTTTGTCAGCCCGTAGATCCGATTGTTGAACAGGAGGATGTTGACGTCGAGATTGCGTCGCAGGATGTGGATCAGGTGGTTGCCGCCGATCGACAGCGCATCGCCGTCTCCAGTGACGATCCACACGGAAAGCTCCGGGCGCGAGAGCTTCAAGCCCGAGGCGACCGCCGGTGCGCGACCATGGAGGGTGTGGAAGCCATAGGTATCGACGTAGTAGGGGAAGCGACTCGAACAGCCGATCCCCGACACGAAAACGAAGTTTTCGCGAGGAATTCCGAGATCGGGCAGTACGCGCTGGACCTGCGCGAGGATCGCGTAGTCACCGCAGCCCGGGCACCAGCGGACTTCCTGGTCGGACTCGAAATCCTTGCGCGTCAGTTTCGTTGGTTCTTGGGTCTCCGGGGCGGCCATTGGCTCAGTGCTCCTCCAGTAGCTTCTTCACGCGAGTCACGATCTCGTCGACCTTGAACGGCCGGCCCTGAATCTTGTTGAAGCCGATCGCGTCCACCAGGTACTCGGCCCGTATGAGGCGAAGTAGGTGCCCCATGTTCATCTCGGGCACCAGGACGTGCTTGTACCGGCGGAGCACGTCGCCGAGATCCCGGGGGAGGGGGTTCAGATATCGGAGATGGGCGTGCGCCACGGGCCGTCCTTCGCCGAGCAGGCGCCGCACGCCGGCGGTAATGGCGCCGTAGGTGCTGCCCCACCCCAGGACGAGGACGTCGCCGGTCTCTGGTCCGATGACCTCCAGCGGTGGGATCTCGCGGGCGACGCCGGCGATTTTCTTCTCGCGCAGCCGCACCATCTGTTCGTGGTTGGCCGGGGCGTAGCTGATGTTGCCGGTCAGGTACTCCGACTCGATTCCCCCGATCCGATGTTCGAGGCCGGGCGTTCCGGGCACGACCCACGGGCGCGAGAGGGTCTCGGCGTCGCGGACGTACGGGAAGTAGCCTTCGGGATCGGTGCGGAAGTGCACCTCCATGTCGGGCAACTCATCGACCTTGGGGAGGAGCCAGGGCTCTGCCCCGTTGGCCAGATAGCCGTCCGAAAGCAGATAGACCGGCGTCATGTATTTGATCGCGATGCGCACGGCCTCGAGCGCGACGTCGAAGCAATCCGACGGCGTCGCGGGCGCGAGGACCACCACCGGTGCCTCGCCGTGGCGGCCGTAGAGCGCGGCAAGTAGATCGGCCTGCTCGGTCTTGGTGGGCAGGCCCGTCGAGGGGCCCCCGCGTTGGATGTCGCAAACGACCAGGGGAAGCTCGGTCTTCACGGCGAGGCCGATGGTCTCGGACTTCAGGTCGATGCCCGGTCCGCTGGTCGTGGTGATCGCCAGCGCACCGCCGAAGGCAGCTCCCAGGGCGGCCCCCACGCCGGCGATCTCGTCCTCGGCCTGGAAGGTGATGACGTCGTGGGCCTTGTAGCGGGCGAGCTCGTGGAGAATGTCGCTGGCGGGCGTGATCGGGTACGAACCAAGAAAGAGGGGCAACTTCGCGCAACGTGCCGCGGCGACGAGCCCGATGCACAGAGCCGCATTGCCCGTGATGTTCCGGTAGGTCCCAGGGGTGATCTCGGCCGGGCGCACTTCGTATTGGGTTGCGAAGAGCTCGGACGTATCGCCGAAATTGAAACCGGCCTGGAACGCCTTCGTATTCGCGTCGCAGAGGCTTTCGTTTTTGCCGAAGCGGTCGGAAATGAACTTCAGTACCGGATCCACCGGTCGCTGGTAGAGCCAGGCCATGAGCCCGAGCGTGAAGAAGTTCTTGCAGCGCAAGACCTGTTTGTTGGAGAGCCCGCTCTCCTTGAGGGCCAGTGTCGTCAGCTTGGTGATGTCGACGGCGAAGAGCTGGTACTTGTCCAGTGAGCCGTCGGTCAGCGGGTTCTCGCTGTAGCCGGCCTTCTTCAGGTTGAGCTCGCTGAACGCCTCCCGGTCGACGATCAGGGTTCCGTTCATGGGCAGATCTTCGAGGTTGGCCTTGAGCGCCGCCGGGTTCATGGCGACGAGGACGTCGGGGTTGTCGCCAGGTGTGAAGATCTCGCGATGGGAGAGGTTCACCTGGAAGCCCGACACGCCCGCCAGCGTGCCGGCCGGGGCGCGGATTTCCGCCGGGAAGTCGGGCAGGGTGCCGACGTCGTTCCCGGCCAGGGCGGACGCGTTGGTGAACTGCGTCCCGGTCAGCTGCATCCCGTCGCCGGAGTCTCCAGCGAAGCGGATGACGACCGTATCGACTTCGTGGGTCTGCCTGGTCACCGGCGATGTCGTCTGGCCGTCGTTCATGGTGCGTCTCCTCCGCGGCCGAAACACGACGGCCCCCCCTTGGCGTTTGAACTTCGACGGTACCGTTGCGTCGGCGTGCTTTCAACGCGATTCTTCCGGGGGCGCTGCCGTGCGGCGTCGCTGGCGGTCGGGTCGCAATTGGGCGAGACCGGAGCGGCCCCACGCGGGCCGGGAGGACTGAGGATGAGACGCAGGATGCGCCAGGAGCCGATCGAGGTGCCAGGCTTCCGCTTCGGCGCGGCGGCCTGTGGGATCAAGCCGAGCCGGAGGCCGGACTGCGGGTTGGTCGTCGCCGACGACCCGGTTCCGGTCGGGGCGGTGTTCACCCGCAACCGCTTCGCCGCCGCTCCCGTCGTCCTCGGTCGTGAGCGCGTCGCCCAGGGTCGTCTGCAGGTTCTCTTCGTGAACAGCGGCAACGCAAATGCCTGCACGGGGCCCCGGGGGCTCGCCGACGCGCGGCGTACGACCCGGCTGGTCGGGGCGCGCCTCGGCGTCCCCGCCTCGGCGGTGGCGCCGCTCTCGACCGGAGTCATCGGTGTGCCGCTGCCCATGAAGAAGTTGGAACGCGGCATCCAGGCGGCGTCCGGGGATGCCAGCAGCGGCGGCCTATGGCGGTTTGCCCGGGCGATCCGGACGACCGACGCCTTCCCCAAGGTGGCCTTCGAGCGCGTGCAGGTCGGGGGCGCGACCATCACCGTTGCAGGAGTGGCCAAGGGGGCGGGCATGATCGCGCCCGACATGGCGACCCTCCTGGTCTTCCTGTTCACCGATGCGACGCTCTCGCCCGCCCAGGCACGTTGGCTCGCCCGCTGCGTGGCGGGGGGGTCGTTCAACGAGTTGAGCGTCGACGGGGATACGTCGACCAACGACAGTCTCTACGTTCTGGCCAGTGGTCGCTCCGGCGGTCCCCTTCGGCGCGGATCGGCGGACCTCGATCGCCTGCGTGTTGCCTCGGTCGGCGTCGGCGAGCGGCTTGCGCGGCTGGTCGCCCTCGATGGGGAAGGGGCAACCAAGGCGGTTTCAATCGAGGTTTCCGGGGCCGCGACGCGCGCGGCGGCGCGGCGCGTGGTCGAGGTCGTGTCGCGCTCCCTCCTGGTCAAGACCGCGCTCCACGGCGCCGACCCGAACTGGGGGCGTATCGCTTGCGCGGTCGGGTACAGCGGCGAGTCCTTCGAGCCCCGGCGGGTGACCATCGCGATCGGTGACGTGGTGGTGTTCCGACGCGGCTGCGGAGTCGCTGGCGCTCGTGCGGCCGCGCGCCGGCGGATGCTTCGTGACGAGTTCTCCATTCGGATCGAACTTGGTGACGGCCCGGGCACGGCTCGGATGATCACCTCGGATCTCTCCCCGGCCTATGTACGCTTCAACTCGGCCTACACGACCTGAGGAGGCCCCGCCGCATCCTCAGTCGAGGCCGTATTTGTCGATCTTTCGATAGAGTCTTTGCCGGTCGATGCCGAGGAGGCGAGCCGCCTGGTTCTTGTTTCCCGAGGCCCGCTCCAGAGCAGCGGCGATGAGGGTGCGCTCGGCCTCCTCGAGGGTGGGGAGCACCGCCGCGGGCGTGAATGGGGCTTCTGGAGCCCGGCTTTCGAGTGCGGGCTCGATGTCGGCCAGATCGATCTCCTCCGCATCCGAGAGTGCAAAGGCCCGTTCGATCACGTTTTCGAGTTCGCGAGCGTTGCCTGGCCATGCGTAGGCGAACAACCGCTGGCGCACGCGCCGCGTGACGATCTTGCGTGGTGCGCCGTAGCGCTCGGCCATCTGCGCGATGAAGTGATCCGTGAGCGCAGCGATGTCTTCGGGGCGCTCGGCGAGGGACGGGAGTCGCAGCGCGACGACGTTGAGCCGATAGAAGAGATCCTCCCGGAAGCGCCCCCGGGCGACTTCTTCCCGGAGGTCTTTGTTCGTCGCCGCCACGATCCGCACGTCGACCTTGCGGGGCTGCGTCGCTCCGAGCGGGAGGACTTCCCGTTCCTGGATCGCGCGGAGGAATTTGACCTGAAGGGCCTGGGGAATCTCGGAGATCTCGTCGAGGAAGAGTGTGCCGCGGTCGGCCGCCCGAAAGAGTCCCTCGTGGTCACCGACCGCATCGGTAAAGGCGCCGCGGCGATGACCAAAAAGCTGGCTGTCGAGCAGCGCCGCGGAGACGGCCCCGCAATTCACCGCCATGAACGCCTCGCCGGCCCGGGCCGAGCGTGCGTGGATCGTGCGCGCGACCAACTCCTTGCCCGTCCCGCTGGCACCGGAGAGCAGGACGGTGCTCGCGTTGCGGCTGACGCTCTCGATCGCGGCGTAGACCGCGCGCATCGGCTCGCTTTCGCCGACGATCGCACCAAAAGGCTGGTGGCGTCCGACCTCCCGCCGCAGGGAGGAGACTTCGCGGCGCAAGGCGCGGATCTCGAGCTGTCGGCGAATGACCAACTTGAGCTCGTCGGGGTTGCAGGGCTTGATCAGGTAGTCCGAGGCGCCCTGTTTCATCGCCTCCACGGCCGATTGGATCGTTCCGTATCCGGTGAGCACGACGGTCGAGGGACCTGGGGTTCTCTTCGCGAGTTCGCCCAGCAGCGCCATTCCGTCCATCACGGGCATGTTCAAGTCGGTGATCAGCAGATCGACCTCCTCGTCGTCGAGCCGCGCGAGTGCTTCGGCTCCGTTGGGCGCGGTGCGTACCTCGTAGCCCTCCCGGTCGAGAATGCGAGCCATGGTGACGAGCTGGTTGGGCTCGTCGTCCACGACCAGGATGCGGGCGAACGCTGCCGTCACGCGACCCGTCCTCCCTCGTGGGCGGCGTCCAGACGAATGGAGAACGTCGTGCCGTGCTCGGGCGCACTGACGACTTCGACGGTGCCACCCGCGTGGGTGATGACTGAGTGGACGACCGAGAGGCCGAGCCCGGTTCCCTCGCCCGGGTCCTTCGTGGTGTAGAAGGGGTCGAAGATCCGCGCCACGGCGTCCGGGGCGATCCCGACACCGGTGTCCCTGATCTCGAGCAGGACCCGCTCCCCGTCGCAGGGCGAGGTCGAGACGCGAAGCTCGCCGCCGTGGGGCATCGCCTGGACGGCGTTGGTGATCAGGTTCAACAAGACCTGGCGTATGCCGTTCTCGCTCGCATGGCAGGGCGCGATCTCGCCGAGGGTCGTGTGCGCCTCGACCGCGGCGGTCTCGAAATGCTTTCGCATCAGTCGCAGCGTCTGCTTGATCAGTCGATTGAGGTCGACCGACTGTCTTTCGCTGGCCCCTTCCCGGGAGAATTCGAGGAGGTTGTTGATGATCTCCTGGACGCGCCCCATCTCGGCGCGCGCGATCTGGAGGTCCTCCCTGATTTCGGGCGTCGGGTCGGGGAGCAGCTCACCGAGATCGTAGAGAGCGTTCATGATGATGCCCAGCGGGTTGCGGATCTCGTGAGCGATCCCGGCGGCGAGCTGCCCGATGGCGGCCATCTTCTCCGACTGAATGAGCTGGAGTTCGAGACGGCGACGCTCCGCGAGGCGCGCTTCGACGAAGAAGTCGGTGATGTGCAGGATCCGCTCCCAAAGGGCCTGGTCGAGGAGGCCAAGGAGTTCGGGCAGCTTCGGGTCCTCTCGCATCTCGCGGCTGAGCAGATCGACGAGGATCTGACGGATCTTGATCTGACGGGCGAGAAATCGTGAAGGTGGATGCTCGGCGATGAAACCGCCGCGCGCGTGCTCGCGCAGGACCGCGTAGGTTGCAACGTCGCCCGGGTCGCGGATGTGGGCGCGCCACCGGGCCTGGGCTTCGCGCATGTCCTTGGCGAGGAACTCCAGCTCCTCGGCCCCGATCTCGAAGGCCGGGCCGATGGTGTCCGCCCAGACGCGAGCGGTTTCGTCGCCGTGTTCCTCCATGAAGCGGGCGAGTTCGCGCCGCACCGGCGTGTCGCCGGGAAACGTCATCAACCCGCACCCGCGCAGGTACGACTGAATCCGACCGAGGTGCTCCTGCAGCGTAGGAAGTTGGGGGAACCCACCGGGTCGGGCCGGGGAAGGCCAATCGGCCATGCGGCGAGGACAAAGGTTTGAGGGCGTCGCGCAAAAGTCATAGAAAAAAGTGGTGTGCAGGCGGTGGCTTTGAGTTCGTCTGGCGACCGGGCGCTCCCGCGTCGTCCGGACCCCGACAGCGAACTCATGGAACGGGTTCGCGAGGGAGATCGTGATGCGTTTCGGGCCCTCTACGATCGGCACATTGGGGCGGTCGTGCGGTACGCCACGGGTTTCCTGGGGAGTGCGGCGCGGGCCGAGGAGCTCGGGCAGGACGTTTTTGTGCAGGTGTATCGGGCGCGGGAGCGGTGGGAGCCCCGCGCCCGCTTCACCACGTGGCTCTACACGATTGCGCACAATCGTTGCCTGAACGAGCTGCGCCGGTTCGACTATCGCGGCCGCACGGAGTCGCTCGAAGGGCAGGACGGAGAGCCGCTGGATTTTCCGGATTCGACGGCGGCGCAAGGGGACGAGCGGGTATCGGCGAACGAGCTCCGCGAACGACTTCGG
>JAPOLW010000196.1 GCA_029976905.1 bacterium
TCCATACGCACGGCGGATACGGCCTCTCCCTCGAGTACGACGCCCAACTCTACTACCGCCGCGCCAAGGCCGTGCCCCTTCTTGCCGGCGACCCCAGCGATGCCTTCGTCGAGGTGGCCGACCGCCTGTGGAAAGGTGCCCACACCGCGCTGCCGGAAGTTGGGGACGTTCCTTTCGATTTCGAACTCGGCGAGGAGGCCGAGTCGTTCCGCCAGACGGTGCGCGCGTTCTTCGACGAAAACCTCACCGACGAATTGCGCGCGCACGCGCACTTCTCCTGGGACGGCCACCACCGCGACTTCAACCGCAAACTCGCCGCCGCCGGCCTCGCCTTCCCGTCGTGGCCGCGCGAGTACGGCGGCGAGGAGCGCGGTGCCTACGAACAGAACGCCCTGGAGGAGGAATTCCACCGCGCCGGCTGGACCTCCCATGCCCTGGGCACGACCCGGATGGTCGGTGCGACGCTGATGCGCTTTGCGAGCGACGATCTGAAGAAGGAGGTCCTGCCCCGGATCGTCGCTGGCGACGCCGTCACCTCGCTCGGCTACACCGAGCCCGGTTCCGGCTCCGACGTCGCCGCCGCGCAGACCCGCGCCGTTCGCGACGGAGACGACTGGCTCATCAACGGGCAGAAGATGTTCACCAGCGGCGCCAACGTCGCCCAATACGTCTTCCTGCTGACCCGAACCGACCCCGACAAGAAGAAGCATCGCGGGCTGACCATGTTTCTGGTGCCCCTGGATATGCCCGGGATCGAAATCCAGGCCGTGCACACGCTGAGCGACGAGCGCACGAACATCACCTACTACTCCGACGTCCGCATCCCCGACCGCTACCGCGTGGGCGAGGTCGACGGCGGCTGGAGCGTGCTCGGTTACGCACTCGAACTCGAGCACGGGGGCATCTATCCCAAGCATCACCGCGACCTGCTCGACGCGGCCGTGGCCTGGGCGCGGACGGCTGCGCGCGACGGTCGCCCCGCTCTCGACGACATCCGCGTTCGGGCTCGCCTCGGACGCGCCGCCACGCACTTCGAGGCGGCGCGCGTCCTGTCGCGACAGTCCCTCTGGGTGGCCGCGGAGAAGCGTCCGAACCGCGGCGAGGGGCCGATGTCGAAGCTCTTCCAGACCGAGATCTTCGTCGAGGACGCCCAGGACCTCCTCGACCTCGCCGCGCCCGACTCCCTGCTGCGCGAGGGGGTGGCCGGAGCGGCGGGCGAAGGGGCCTTCGAATTCGCCTACCGTCTCGCGCCCGCCCCGGCGATCTACGCCGGCACCAGTGAGATCATGCGAAGCATCGTCGCCCAGGTCGCGCTCGGGATGCCGCGCAGCCGTAGTTGAGGACGCCTCCGTCGACGCGGCGCAAACGCGACACGCGAGCCGTCACGCCCGGCCGGACCAGGATCGGCACTCCGTGCGCCGCTCAGTCGGCGTCGTCGAGCGCAGCCAGGACCCGCGGGGGCGACATCGGCAGTTGGCGCATCCGCACCCCGGTCGCTCGATGGATCGCATTCGCGATCGCACCGGGCGGCGGTACGATCGGGACCTCGCCGACCCCGCGCACGCCCAGAGGATGGGCGGGGTTGGGCACCTCGAGGATGACCGCCTCGATCATCGGCAGATCGTTGGCGACCGGCATCCGGTAGTCGAGGAATCCGGGGTTCTGCAGACGCCCCGCCTCGTCGTAGACGTATTCCTCGTTCAGCGCCCAGCCGATCCCCTGGACGGTACCGCCCTGCATCTGACCTTCGACGTAGGAGGGATGGATCGCCCTCCCCGCATCCTGCAGGGCCGTCGCACGCACGATATCCACCTTCCCCGTCTCGACGTCGACGTCGACGTCGACGATCAGCCCGGCGAAGGAAGGAGCGGCAATCTTGTGGGCGCTGAGCGTGGCGCGACCCACGATGGGCCCGCCGGTGCGACCCGCACTCGCCGCGATCTCGGCTGGCGTCTTACGTGACCCGTCGGGGCCGACGACGTCGCCGTCCTCGATGTGGACCTCGTCGGGCGAGATGCGCCAACCGCGCGCGGCACGCGCGCACAACTGCTGCTTCACGTCCTGCGCCGCCTGGAGAACGGCGAGACCGGTCGCCATCGCGACCCGACTACCACCGGTGACGTCGGTATAGCCGATCGAGTCGGTGTCGGCGACGACCGGCCGCACCCGGTCGACCGGCAGACCGAGCTCCTCGGCCGCGATCATGGCACAGGCAGTGCGGGTCCCGCCGATGTCGGGAGATCCCGTGACCACCGTCGCCGTTCCGTCGGGATTGAGTCCGACCGTCGCGCTCGATTGCAGCCCGCCGTTGAACCAGAAGCCGCAGGCGAAGCCTCGACCGCGGCGACGTGTCGCGCCGTTCGCCGGCGGATCGACGAGCGGGGACGTCCAGTGGTCGTGCGCCTTGGCAGCCTCGAGCAATTCCACCAGGCCGATCGGCCCGAACGCCGTGCCCGCCGGCGCCGCGGTCCCCTCGCGCGAGGCGTTGCACAGACGCAGGTCGATTGGGTCGAGGCCGAGCTCGCCGGCGAGCTCGTCGACGACCGACTCGACCGCGAAGGCGGCATTGGTCGTCCCCGGCGCCCGGTAGGCCGAGACCTTCGGGCGGTTGACGACCACGTCGTACCCCTCGACGCGCAACGCCTCGAAGTCGTACGGCGCCAGCGAAGCCATGCCGCCCGGCCCGACCGGCGAGCCGGGATACGCACCGGCTTCGTAGCCGAACCAGCAATCCACACCGGTGATCCGCCCGTCGCGCGTCGCGCCCATCTTGACGCGAATATGGGATCCCGACGTCGGCCCCGACGCCCGCAGAACCTCCTCGCGGCTCATCACCATCTTCACCGGACGGCCCGAGCGGCGCGCCAGGAGGATCGCGATCGGCTCCAGGTAGACCGTGGTCTTGCCGCCGAAGCCGCCGCCGATCTCGGTTGGAATCACGCGAATCTTCGAGAGAGGCAGGTCGAGCAGACGCGCCGAAAGCCCGCGGATGTCGAAGGGGCCCTGCGTCGAGCACCACAAGGTCACCTGCCCGTCGGCATCGACCTTCGCCACCACGTTGGGCGGCTCGATGTAGCCCTGATGGACCGTGCCGGTGTCGAATTCGCGTTCGACGATCACGTCGGCCTTCTCGAAGGCGGCAGCGAGGTCGCCGCGCTCGAATTGGAAGGCGCTCGCCACATTGGTGGGCTCGTCCTTCGGCGGCCCGCCCTGGGTCCGCATGGTGGGATGCAGGATGGGCGCATCCGGCGCCATCGCCGCCTTCAGATCCATCGCCGCGGGCAGAACCTCGTACTCCACCTCGATCCGGCCGAGCGCCTCTTCGGCGACGTGCGGACTGATCGCCGCAACCGCGGCAAGGGCGTGCCCGTCGTAGAAGACCTTGTCGCGGGCGAGCACGTTCTCGCTCAAGTCACGAAACTGGATCGGCATTTCGCCGACCTGCTCGAAGCCCGGCGTGATCTCCGGCAGATCGGCACCGACCACCACCGCCTTCACCCCCGGCATGGCCTCGGCCGCCGAGGTATCGATCCGGCAGATCCGGGCATGGGCGTGCGGGCTGCGCAAAACCTTTGCGTGCAACATGCCGGGCAGATGAACGTCGGCCCCGTAGCACGCCTGCCCGGTGACCTTCTCGACGCCATCGTGACGGATCGGTCGGGTGCCGAGGATCTGGAAGTGGGGCTCGTTGCCCGCACCGTTGGTCGCGCCCATCTCAAGCCCCCCGCATTTCGGCTGCGGCGTCGAGCACCGCGCGCACGATCTTGTCGTACCCCGTGCAACGGCAGAGGTTTCCCGCGAGTTCGTAGCGCACCTCCGCCTCGGTGGGATCCGGGTTGGCGTCGAGCAGAGCCTTGGCCGCCACCAGGAAACCCGGGGTACAGATCCCACATTGCAGGGCGGCGTGTTCGAGGAACTTCTGCTGCAAGGGGTGCAGCCGGCCTCCCTCGGCCAGACCTTCGACGGTGACGACGTCGCGCCCCTCCGCCTCGACGCCGAGGACCAGGCACGAACACACGACGTCGCCGTCGAGAAGCACACTGCAGGCGCCGCAGTCGCCCGTCGAGCAGCCCTCCTTGGTGCCCGTCAATTCGAGCTCGTCGCGGAGCACCTCGAGCAGCGTCTGGCGCGGCTCGCAGAGCAGCTCGGTTTCTTCCCGGTTGATGGTCGTGGTGACCTGGACCTTCGCCATGGTCTTCCCGTCTCCTCTCTCAGTGGGCGGCGACGGCGCGCCGCGCCGCCTCGGCCACCGTCCGGCGGGTGAGAACGCCAACGAGCCGACGCCGGTAGTGTGCCGGTCCCCTCTTGTCGGAGATGGGGTCGGCCACCGCCATTGCCGCTGCGGCCGCGCGCCCGAGAGCCTCGTCGTCGATGGGCCCGCCGACCAGCGCCTCGGCCGCGCCGGGCGCGAGAATCGGAGTGGCCGCAACCGCCCCGAGAGCGACCCGGGCCGCCACGCAGCGGCCGTCCTCGATGGTCACGCTCGCCCCGACGCCCACGACCGCGATGTCCATTTCGTTGCGCGGGGTAAAGCGCATGTAGCAATCGGCGCTTCCGCGCACGGGCGCATCGATCCACAGGTCGACGAGCAATTCCCCATCGGTCATCGCATTGCGACGCGGCCCTGTGACGAAGTCCTCGACAGGAATCTCACGACGCCCCCGCGGCCCCGCCACCCGCGCGCGCGCCCCGAGAGCGATCAAGGCCGGCGTGGTATCGGCGGCGGGCGATCCGTTGCACAGGTTGCCACCCACCGAAGCCCGGCTCTGGATCTGCGCCGAGCCGATCAAGCGGGCGGCTTCGACCAGACCCGGGAAGCGGCTGGCCACCTCGGCGGCGCCGCCCAGGCGGGCGCACGGCACCGCCGCGCCGAGACGAAGCCCCCGATCCCCGGCTTCGAGCGCACTCAACTCGGGAATCCGTTTCACGTCGACCAACAGGCGCACCGAAGGAAGGCCGCCCTGCCGAAGTTGGATCAGCAGATCGGTACCACCGCCGAGAACGCGGGCGTCTCCCCCCGCGAGGAGGTGCATCGCATCTTCGATCGACGTCGGCGCACCGTATTGGATCTCCTGCATGACCTGCCCTCCCTAACGCGATCGAACCAGCCGGTTGGCGACTACTCGGTGGGCCGCCCGAGCAGGAGGTTGGCGATGAACGTTGCGCCGGGAAACGTGCCGGTCACTCCCGAACTCAGCCAACCAGCATCGGAGAGAAGGGTGACCCCCGAGATCGCGACGGCCGCGTCGCTGCACAAAAACAGGATCGGATAGGCCTGCTGCGCGGCCGTGAATGGCTCGATGCCGACCTCTGCGCGATAGTCCGCGCCGAAGCCCAACCAGGTGTCCTTGTTGGCCTGCGCCAGGGGCGTATCGGTCGGCCCCGGGCAGACCGCGTTCACGCGGATGCCCTGCTTGAGAAGCGCGAACGATTGGCGGGCGACGTAGGCGCAGACCGCCTGTTTGGTCGTCAGGTAATCGCTCTTGCCCTTCTCCTCGAACCAGCGGGCCCCGGCGTCGAAGTCGCTCGTCTCGAGCAGCTCGGTGAGTTCGGCCAGGTTGGTCTCCCAGCCGATGCCCGCCGCCGAGGAGATGAAGCAGATCGAGCTTCCCCGACCGAGCATCTCCTTGGACAGCATCCGATCGATCATGTGCCGATGGCCGACGAAATTGATCCGCTCGATGCCCGGAGTCCCATCGGCGACGCCGGCACACGAGAACAAGGCGTCCACGCGTCCACCGCAGCGGTCGACGGCCTCGTCGATGGAGGCGCGCTCGGCAAGGTTCACGTGCATCTTTTCGACGCCGTCGAGATCGATCTCGGCGAAGTCCATCACTACGACCTCGGCACCGGCCTCCCGCGCCAGCGCGGCGGCCGCCGCGCCCATGCCGGTGGCGCCCCCAACGACGACCACGCGCTTGCCGTCGTAACGAAATGCGTCGAACTGACTCATCGATTGGTCTCTTCTCTCCGTGCGTCCGGAAGGGACGTCACTCCTCGGCCGCGGCACTGCGCCGCCCGCGACCACTTTTCGGACTGCGACTCTTCGCCGGCCCATCGAAGCCCAGGCCGGCGGCACAGAACTCCCAGATCACCGGTGGTGCGATCTCGGAGGCACCCTCGGCACCGAAGAGACGTGCGTGGATCGCGTTCAATACGAGATATTGCGTGAGGCGGGCGGCCGTCTCCACCGTGAGCCCCGCCCGCAGCGGACGGCTGCGCGCGACTTCACCGATCAACTCGACGAGCAGATCGAATTGAGGCTTCATCGCCTGGGCGAGGTCTTCGGGACGACTCTCCGCGAGCCGGTTCTGGTAGCTCGCCAGGGTTCGAGCCACCGGTTGCGTCGTCCCCGAACTGAGGTCGACCAGGCCCTCGATGCAGGCGCGCAGTCGCCGCAGCGGCTCGCGGTGCTTGTCGACGATCGCGCGCAAGCGCGGCACCGCCTCCCGGGCCACCACGGTCTCGGACACCGCGACGAGCAGGTCCTCCTTGCTTCCGAAGTACTTATAGAAGGTACGGATGGACATGCCGGAGCGCTCGACGACGTCCTGCACCGTGAACTCGGTGGTTCCCCGTTCCTGCAGCAATTCCGTGGCCGCGGCCACGAAGCGGTCGCTGCGCTCGTGTGCCCGGACCCGGGCCGCCCGCAAGGATCGGTCCATGCTCTGACGCTGCCATGCGGGAATCTCCTCGTCGTCGAGATCCCGAACCGCCTCCAGCGTGCGTTTGCCCGCCGTCATCACCTCTCCCCCGCCCCGTCCCCAAAAATGAGAATGGCATTGTACATTAGTAGCAAGGGTGATACTACGCGCTCCGGCAGTCGACAAGCCTTTGTCGGGAACGCGGCAGAACGATGGAGGATCGCGCACGGATGCGGCGTCGATCCGGATCGG
>JAPOLW010000197.1 GCA_029976905.1 bacterium
GATCAGGAGCCCGCGGCCTGCGCTGGGCACTGCAGCCAAGAAGGCGGCTCGGAGCCGACTGAGTTGCACCTCACCGTCCCCTCGTCGTTGAGCCTCGATGTCTGCAGCGTGACGTGCCAGCTATGTTCGTGATGCAAGTCAACAAGCCCGCGCATGCGGAAGACGCCGCCGCAAGATGACCCGATCGCGACAGGAGAGCGGGCCTGCGCGGTTGCATTGGCCCGATCGCCACGGGGATGGTCGCTGGACGATCGCCCCCAGGCATCCTCACTCCGGTGCGCCCCACCCGCCCCCGCCCGGCGTTTCGATCTCGACGCAGTCCCCTGGCACGACCTCGAAGCAGGCCACGCCGCCGAGGTTCCGGACCGAACCATCGACGCGCAGAAGTCGATTCACTCCGATCTGCCCGGGTCCACCTCCCGCCAGTCCATGGGCCGGCAGACGACGACGCGACGAGAGGATGTTCACGGTCATTGCTTCGCCAAACCAGATCCGACGCACGACCCCGTCGCCGCCGATGTGACGCCCCACCCCACCCGAACCGCGGCGGATTCCGAAGCTCTCGACGCGCACCGGGAATCGCCACTCGAGAACCTCGGGGTCGGTGAGACGGGAGTTGGTCATGTGGGTATGAACGGCGCTACAGCCGTCGCGACGTGGTGTCGCACCGGCCCCACCGCAGATCGTCTCGTAGTATTGGTGTCGCTCGTTGCCCCAGATCAGGTTGTTCATGGTGCCCTGGGAACCGGCCATCGCCCCCACCGCACCGAAGAGCGCATCCACAACCAACTGTGAGGTCTCCACGTTCCCCGCGATGACCGCCGACGGAGCCCGGGGGCAGAGGATGCTCGGCTCGGGCAGAACGATCTCGATGGGCGCGAGGCAACCCGAATTGAGTGGAATGTCGTCGTCCACCAAACATCGGAAGACGTAGAGCACTGCCGCGCGGCAGATGCTCGAGGGGGCGTTGAAGTTCCCCGGATGCGGTCCTCCCGTACCCGTGAAGTCGACGCGAGCCGAGCGCCTTGCGCGGTCGAGCGTCACGCGGACCGAGATGGGATGACCATCGTCGAGCGCACACGTAAAGGAGCCATCTCCGAGAGCTTCGATCACAGCACGAACGGACTCTTCGGCGTGGTCCCGCACGTGGCCCATGTAGGCCTGCACGACTTCGAGGCCGTACTCGCCCACGACCCGCACGAGTTCGGACGCACCCTTCTCGCAGGCCGCCACCTGAGCCGCGAGATCGGCCAGGTTGTCATCGGGGCTTCGCGCCGGAAAAGGGGGAGCCCCCAGCGCGTCCCGAATTCGGCCGACCTGCAGGCGCCCCTCCTCGACCAGTTGGATCGCATCGAGCAACACGCCTTCCTCGTCGATCCGCGTCGAGTCTGCGGGGAACGATCCCGGTGCACGCCCCCCGATATCCGAATGATGCCCCCGGGCCGCAACGAAAAAGTCCACGCGCTCGCCGGACTCGTCGAAGACCGGCTTGACGACGGTCACGTCAGGCAGATGAGTCCCTCCGTCGTACGGCGCGTTGGTGACGAACGCATCTCCAGGCTTCATGGCGGAGTGTCGGCGGCGGATCGATTTGACCGAGTCGCCCATCGAACCCAGGTGCACCGGGATGTGCGGGGCATTGGCGACCAGTTCCCCATCGGAGGAAAAGAGGGCGCACGAAAAATCGAGACGCTCCTTGATGTTCACCGAGACGGCTGTGTTCTGGAGCACGACGCCCATCTGATCGGCAATGGACATGAAGAGGTTGTTGAAGATCTCGAGTTGAACGGGATCGACCTGTGTTCCGATCCGCCCTGCCGTCGAGCGCTTGCCTACACGCTCCAGGAGCAGTTCCGCCCCCGGTGCGATGCGTGCAGACCAGCCGGGCTCGACGACCGTGGTCGCTCCCAACTCGACGAGCACGGCGGGCCCATCGACCCGGGCGCCGACCGCGAGGCTTGCGCGCCGCACGAAGGGCACCGCCCGGCGACGACCCGCCAGATGGACGTCGAAGAGACCCAGATCGGGCGGGACACCCTCGGCCTCCCGGGGCCGGTCGCGCAGCCGCTCCGCTCGACCGATGGCTTCGACCTGGACCGAGTCGACGACCAGGGCCTCCTCCTCGAATACGAATCCGAACCGCGCGCGATGCGCGTCCTCGAACGCCGCGCGAACCACACCGACGTCTCCAGCGGGCACGAACAGAACCGTATCGGAGCCCACGTAGCGCAGGCCGAAGCGATGCACGGTCTCGATTCGGGCCAGGGCCACCCCCTGGGCGGCGAGCTGCTCGCGCCCCTCGCCCGCGAGGGCCTCGCAGACGTCGGCAAGCTCTCGACACCGCTCCTGATCGAGCGCTCCATCGACGGATCGTTCGCGAACCGCCCGGACGTCGGCGAGTCCGATTCCCAGTGCGGAGAGAACGCCGGCATGGGGATGGACGAGGACCCGGCGCATGCCCAGTCGCTCTGCGACGAGGCAGGCATGCTGACCACCAGCCCCGCCGAAGCAGACCAACGTATACCGGCTGACGTCGTGACCCCGCTGCACCGAGATCTTCTTGATCGCGTTGGCCATGTTGTCGACGGCGATCTCGAGGAAACCCTCGGCGAGAGACTCCGGGGTGGTCGGACGCCCCGTGTCTCGCTCGACCCGCTCGGCCAGCGCGGCGAACTGCGCCCGGGCCGCGTCGTACGACAGCGGGGCGTCCCCGCCCGGTCCGAAGACCGCAGGAAAAAACTCTGGCCGCAGTTTGCCGAGCAGAACGTTGGCATCGGTCACCGCCAGCGGGCCACCGTTGCGGTACGAGGCAGGCCCGGGATCGGCGCCGGCCGACTCGGGGCCGACCCGCAAACGGCTGCCATCGAAGTGCAGGAGGGAGCCCCCGCCTGCGGCCACCGTGTGGATTTCCATCATCGGAGCCCGCACGCGCACGCCCGCGACCTCGGCCTCGGTGCGTCGCTCGAGCGTGCCGGCCCAGTGGGAGACGTCGGTCGATGTGCCACCCATGTCGAATCCGATGACGCGCTCTTCTCCCGCGGCCTCGGCCGCGCGGATCATCCCGACGACTCCCCCGGCGGGCCCGGACAGCAGAGCGTCCTTCCCCTGGAACGCGCGGGCATCGGTGAGACCACCGTTGCTCTGCATGAAGAGCAGCCGTGGAGCATGCCCGCTGGCGGCTCCGAGTTCACCCGAGACACGTTCGACATAACGCCGGAGCACCGGAGAGAGGTACGCGTCGACGACTGTCGTATCGCCACGCGCCACCAGTTTCATCAGGGGGCTGACGCGGTGGCTCACCGAAATCTGTTCGAAGCCCACCTCGGCGGCCAGTTCGGCCACGCGCCGCTCGTGGACCGGATGGCGGTAGCCGTGCATCAGAACGATGGCCACGGCGCGCAAGCCCTGACCATACGCCCGTCGCAAGCCTTCGCGGGCCTCCCGTTCGTCGAGCGAAGTCAGCACGGTACCCTGCGCGTCGATTCTCTCGGCGACCTCGAGCACATCGGCATAGACCTGATCGGCCCGCTCGATGTCGAGCGCGAAGATGTCGGGCCGCGCCTGGTGCCCGATGCGCAGGGCATCGGCGAAGCCAGCGGTCATGACGAGGAGAGTGGGCTCCCCGCTGCGCTCCAGAAGCGCATTGGTCGCCACCGTCGTTCCCATCTTCACAGCCTCGATCCGATCGAATGGAATCGGATCGAGCGGACCGACACCCAGCACATCGCGAATGCCCTGGAGCGCCGCGTCGGCATAATGCCGTGGATTCTCGGAAAGGAGCTTCCGGGTGATCGTGGTGCCATCGGAACCTCGCGCGACGACGTCGGTGAACGTCCCGCCACGATCGATCCAGAACTGCCAGCGCTCTGCCCCGGCCTCCGAAATCTCTGCTCCCTCGGGCGGCGGCGTCTTCATCCTACGCAAAGAGGTACCATTTCCCCCGCTCGGGGCGCAGTCCGGGCCCGGACCCGGCCGCCCGACCGAAGCCTCGTCCGGGCCCGGATCCGGCCGCCCGGCCGAAGCCTCGTCCGGGCCCGGATCCGGCCGCCCGACCGAAGCCTCGTCCGGGCCCGGATCCAGCGACCCGACCGAAGCCTCGTCCGGGCCCGGATCCGGCGACGCGACCGGGGTACGAGGAGAACGGGGAGCACGGCGGGCCCGCCTTTCGAGCGACGCGCAGCGACGCCGCACGAGAATCTCCTAAAGCACCGTAAGCCGATCACCGATTCCCGGAGCATGGGGATTCTTCCGGCACTCCCGAATCACATACGACGTGCCGGCGACGGGTCGTTCCTGCGCGGCCTGGATCGGCGCCCGGGTCCTGTGCCCGGTCCCGATTGCGCGCTCGCCCATGGAGGAGCTGCACGTGGCAGACGCCCTGGCGCACGACGTGATTAGGCACCCCAGCGACAGCCAGTCCGCGCCGGTCTGCACGGGGACACCCGACGTGTTCGTTCTAAAGTTCAGCTGGACCAGCCCACGCACGAGGGGGCCCACGGTCTCGGATCCACGCGGCCTGTTTGCGCCCGTGGAACTCGAACTCCATCCCGGGGACGACGTCCGCGCCGACGAGGCCCTGCGGGTCCGTCGCGGCGGGGGCGTCTCCTGCGATGTCCTCCTCCGTCTGCGCCCGGCGGGGGGAGCCTTTCGCTGGTACCAGCTTCGTGGATCTTCCAATCCGGCATCGACCGTCGTGCACGGCACGTTGTGTGAAGTGGCCCAAAGCGCCGGAGCCGAACTCCCGACATCTCCGCCGGAGCGCCACGATGCGGCTCTCTGTGCGCTGGCCGATGTCGAGAATCGACTCCTGAAACAGGAGCGGATTGCTCGCGAACTCGAAGACGCGCGGCAGGAGGCTCTGGCGGCGGCCCGTCTCAAATCGGACTTCCTCGCCACGATGAGTCATGAGATCCGTACCCCGCTCAACGGCGTCATCGGAATGACCGACCTGCTCCTGGGGACCAGCCTCGACGAAGAGCAGCGAGGCTACACCGAGACCCTGCGGCTTTCGGGCGAGGCGCTCCTCGGTGTCATCAACGACATCCTCGATTTTTCGAAGATCGAGGCTGGCAAGATGGAGTTCGATTGTTCCCCCTTCTCGCCCGGCCGCACCGTCGAGGAGGCCGCAGAACTCCTCGCGGCAAAGGCCCATGGCAAGGGCCTCGAGTTGAACTGCTACGTCGAACCCCAGATGCCCCCTGTCGCGCTCGGCGACGCGGCCCGCATCCGGCAGATCCTCGTCAATCTGGTGGGGAACGCCGTCAAGTTCACGAACCGGGGCGAGGTTTCGGTCCATGCCGGCCTTCGCAAGGACGGCACCCAACGCGGGCAACTCCGCTTCGAAGTCCGGGACACTGGCGTTGGGATCCCCGAAGACGCTCTCCCCGGCCTCTTCGAACAGTTCACGCAGGTCGACGGTTCGACCCGCCGGCGTTTCGAAGGAACGGGCCTCGGCCTCGCCATTTGTCGTCGCCTGATCGAACTCATGGGCGGAGAGATCGGCGTCCAGAGCACCCCGGGCGAGGGGTCGACCTTCTGGTTCACCCTGGCCCTGGAGCGGGCCCCTCAGGAGGACCAGCCCACGGCCGGGGATTTCGCCGCCCTCGCCGGTCTCCGGATCCTCGGAGTCGACGACAACGCCACCAACCGCATGGTCCTGCGCGCCTACCTCGGAATGCACGGCATGCACGTCGAGACCGCAGAGGACGGTCCCTCCGCTCTCGAGATGCTGCGGGCTTCCGTGGAGGAACGCACGCCGTACGACCTGGTCATCTTCGACATGCTGATGCCCGGAATGGACGGACTCGAGTTCGCCCGGCTCCTGCGCGACGATCCGACCCTGCGGGATCTTCCCCTCATCATGGCCACCTCCTATACCGAGCGGGGACAAGCCGAGCGCGTCCGCTCCGAAGGAATCGCGCGACTGCTCTCCAAGCCTCTGCGAAAGTCACGACTGCTCGAGACGGTCCACGCCGTCGTCCATAGGATACAGGATCCGATTCCGACGCTCCCGGCCGAAAATGGGCCCTGGCTCGAGAAATGGCGCGGCCACGGGACGCCCCACATTCTGGTCGCGGAAGACAACCCGGTGAACCAGCGTCTGATCCGTGCCCAACTCGCACGTCTCGGCTGTACGGTCGAGATCGTGTCGAACGGACGCAGCGCCGTCGAAGCCATCCTCGATGGGCCGTCCTACGACGCCGTTCTCATGGACTGCAAAATGCCCGAGATGAACGGCTTCGAGGCTACGGCCGAGATCCGCGCCCGCGAACCCGAGGGCCACCGGATGTGCATCATCGCCATGACGGCCAACGCGATGGAAGGCGATCGACAGCGTTGTCTTCAGAGCGGCATGGATGATTACGTCGCCAAGCCCGTCCAACTCTCGGAACTCGCGGCCGCCCTCGAGCGGGCGGTCACCACCGGTTCGCGGTCGGATCGACAGCCGTCGCCTCCGGCAGACGCCACCCCCTGGGCCGGAGCCAATCCCGAAGGCGCCGTTCGACTCGACGTCCTATCGGATCTGCGGGCAGAATTCGAAGACGGGGGTGATCTCGATGAATTCTTCGAGATCATCGAACTCTACGTGCGCAATGCACGACGAAACTTCGGTCGCGCCCGCGAAGCACTCGAGCGCATGGACATGGAAGCCCTCGGCCTCGCCGCGCATTCCTTGAAGGGCTCGAGCGGAAGCATCGGAGCGGCTCGTCTTTCGTCCATCTCGGGAACCCTCGAAGCCATCGCTGGAGGCCAGCGGACCGGGGACCCCGGACGAATCCTCGCGGAACTGGCCGAGGAACTCGATCGCGTCGAAGAAGTCCTTTCGGACGCCGTACACTAGAACCGGTCGTCGCCCCAGACCGCGGGCGCACCAACGAACCACCCGTCAGC
>JAPOLW010000198.1:0-4814 GCA_029976905.1 bacterium
GTCCGCCTCCCGGAAGGGTGGTCCATCGTCGCGCCCTGGCCCCGGCGGAAGGATGGGGCTTTCGAGATCGAACAGAAGCATCGCTTCTTCGATCGGCCTACGGGATGGATCCTCGTCGGCAAACTCGGCGTGACCCGCGAGACGATCGAGGGCGTCCGCTTCGCAATCGGAAATCCCGTCGGCCACGATCTCCATCGCCTCGACATTCTCGCGCTATTGCGTTGGACCCTGGAGGATCTGATCGAGGTCTTCAAAGATGCGCCCGAGCGCTTCGTGATCGTCGGCGCCGCAGATCCGATGTGGCGCGGCGGTCTGTCGGGTCCGGATTCCCTCTACCTGCACGCGGATCGCCCGCTCATCCAGCGCGACGGCACGAGCCCGATCCTGCACGAATTGGTGCACTCGTTCATGCACGCGCGGGCCGGCAAGGACGGCGACTGGATCGTCGAGGGAATTGCCGAGTACTACTCGCTCGCTCTCCTGCGGCGCTCCCGAACGATCTCGCGCCGACGCTACGAGCGTTCCCTTGCGAAGTTGGAAGAAAAAGGACGGGACGTCGAAACCCTGCTCGTCCCCCGGGCGGACGGCGCCATTGCGGCGCGCGGTGCCGTCGTCCTGGCGGCACTCGACGAGCGGATCCGCAAAGCAACCGGCGACCGCAAGAGTCTCGACGACGTCGCGCGACAGCTGGCGACGGAGCGCGTCGCCATCACCACCACGCGGTTCCGGGAGATCGTCGACCAGGTGGCGGGCACGAATCTGGGTCCCTTCTTCTCGAAACAGGGCATCGACTGAGCCCGCCCCGGCGCGCTGGACAAGCCCCGCGACGGGTGGTTGATGCCGGGGATGGACACCATCCACACGGTCACCGGAACGTGCACCCCGGCCGAGTTGGGCCGGACTCTGGTGCACGAGCACATCCTGGTCGGCTATCCGGGCTGGCACATGGACGCCCTGGCACCGCGCTTTCGCCGCGACGACGCGCGCGCCCGCGCCGTCGAAATGATGCACCGCCTGCAGGCGCATGGCGTCGAGACCTTCCTCGACCCCTGCCCGATGGATCTCGGCCGCGACGTCGAGTTCATGGCCGAGGTATCTCAGGCCTCGGGAATGCGCGTCATCTGCACCACGGGCGCGTACTTCGAGGAGCAGGGAGAGACCTACACGTTCCGCAATCTTCCGGTCGAGGACATCGCTGCGATCTACGAGAAGGAGATCTCCGAGGGAATCGGCGAAACCGGCATCCGCGCCGGCCTCATCAAGATCGCCACCGGCGAGGGCCGCGTAAGCGAGTACGAGCGCAAATTGCTTCAGGCGGCGGCACGCGCCGCCAGGCGATGTGACGTTCCTCTGATCTCGCATACCCAGGAGGGAACCTGCGGCCCCGACCAGATCGAGATCGTCACCGCCGAAGGCGTCCCGGCCCATCGGCTTCTCGTCGGCCACTCCGACGGCATCGACGATCCGGCCTACCACCGGCAGATCGTAGGCGGCGGCGCCTACATTGGATTCGACCGTCTGGGCATCGAGACGATCCTCCCCGACGACGTTCGCGTGAAGAACATCGCCAGCCTGGTTCGCGACGGACACGCGCGTCACATCTGCCTCTCGCACGATTCGGTCTGCAACTGGCTCGGCCGCCCGATTCTCGGCCCCGGCGTGATCGTCGACGATCCCGAGGCCATGGTCGCCCGCGCCATGCCCGACTGGAATCCAACGCACCTCTTCGAGCGCATTTTCCCCAAGTTGCGCGACGCGGGCGTGCCCGACGACGTCCTGACGACGATCACCGACGAGAACCCCGCGCGGTGGTTCTCGGGAGGAGAGGCCCCATGAGCACCGAACGCGAGAACATCCACCCGACCCGGAACGACGGCCTCCTGCTGTGGCTCGACATGGAGATGACCGGCCTCGACCCGGAAAGCTGCGTTCCCATCGAGGTGGCCCTCATCGTCACCGACGGCAACCTCATGGAGAAGGAGACCTTCCACGCCGTCATCCATCAAGACAGCGCAGCGCTCGCGTCGATGAGTGAATTCGTCCGGGACATGCACACCCACAACGGACTTCTCACCCGGGTCGCCGCTTCGAAGACGACGCTCGAGGAGACCGACGCCACGCTCGCGGCGCTCGTCGCTCGTCATCTCCCGGAGGGCGGAGGGGTCCTGGCCGGAAACTCCATCCACCAGGACCGCCGCTTCATCGTGCGCTACTTCCCCATGCTCGAGAAGCACCTGCACTACCGGATGGTCGACGTCTCTACCCTCAAGGAGGTCGTTCGGCGCTGGTATGGGGAAGAATTCCTCTTTCCCAAGGCCGAGAGCGACCACACCGCACTGAGCGACACGCGTCAGTCGATCGCAGAGCTGGCCTACTACCGGGGCCGCTGCTTCCGTTGATCGCCGGCGCGCGACCGGGTCGAACCGCGAAGAGGGCCAAGGAACGAGACGATGTCCGAAGACCAACGCAACGAAGCTTTCGAGACTCCCCCCATCGACGAGATTCCGGGGATCACGAAGCAACACGTCGCCTACCTGGAGACGACGACCGACGAAGCCGCGTGGACGAGCGCGGGGATGCGGCATCTCGTCTTGACGACCGTCGGGCGCCGCTCGGGCAAGGAGCATAAGGTCGCGCTGCCCTATTGGTGCGATGGGCAAGGGCGACGCATCGTCGCTGCCAGTTACGCGGGAGGCCCCCGGAACCCCGCCTGGTTCCACAACCTCGCCGACAAAAATGTGAATCCCGAAGTCGGCATCCAGGATCGCGAGGAGATCGTTCGGGTCGAAGCCGAGATTCTCAACGGCGACGACTACGCGCGCACCTGGGAAGCTCTGACGCGGGACCGGCCCTACTACATCGACTACCAGGCCCGGTGTCGACGGCGCATTCCCCTGATCCGCCTGCCCGCGCGTCGGACCGGCGAACCCTGAGACCCACCCGACGGGACGATCCCCGGAGAAATCTGCCGTGAACGAGCCGCGCAATCTGGCGGAGGACACCGCCGTCGCCCGCGTCAAGGTGGCACCGGGCTGGTACACCGCCGACCTTCCCGAACACTGGAACTTTCGGTCCCCCTCCGGTGGCGTTCTCATGACGACCGCGATGCGGGCCATGCAACAAGAGCTCGACGACCCCGACCTGCGACCGCTTTCGGCCCATACACACTTCTGCTCGCCGGTTCCTGCCGGCCCGCTCGAAATTCGTGTCGAGATCCTGCGCCACGGCAGCGCGGCGGCACAGATCCGGGCGCAACTCTCTTCCACGGTCACACCCGGCCCCGGTCTGGAGGTGAGCGCGACCTTCGGGCGGCCCCGGGAGGGCATCGACCTGATCGACGTCCTGCCCCCGGATGTCCCGAGCCCGGAGGAGGCGCCCGACGTGGTGCAGGCCGCACTCGCCGACCGAACCCATCGTCCGGCCTTCCTCGAGAACTTCGACACGCGACTCGCTCTGGGACAACCGTGGTGGACCGACGGGTGGGAAGGGGGCGCCGCCCGCCTGGCGCGCTGGTTCCGGTACCGGGTGCCGCAGCGGGAGGCAGACGGGCAGCTCGACCGACTCTCGATTCCGCCCATCGCCGACACCATGCCGCCAGCGCTGACCCAGAAGCTCGGCCCCCATCACACCCCATTCCACGCGCCGAGTCTCGACCTCACCCTGCACTTCCTCGAGGACACCTCTTCGCAGTGGATGTTGACCAACGTCCACGCCGTGCGGGCGCGAGCCGGGTACGCCAGCGCGGACATCGAGGTCTGGGATGACGGCGGACGGCTTCTTGCGACGGGAACGCAGATGATGATGATCCGGAATGTGCCCGCCGGCGGTCCTCTTCGCTCGCTCTGAAACGGGCGTCCCGCCTACCCGCGGCTCCGGCGTCAGAAGTCCAGAGGCAGAGCCAGATACTCCCGATAGATGAAGTCGCGATGGGCGAGCAGCTCCGGCGCGAGCGCGGCGGCCACGGGCCCGTCCCGGACCGTGTAGAGATCGCGGAGACCCTCGGGCATGGGGCATTGCTCGGGGGGCAGGGGCGCGAGCATGGCAGCGAAGGCGGCCCAATACAGGTCGACGGCCGTGAGTCCGTCCCCGACCAGATGACGGCGCCCAGCGCGGTGTTGCTCACCGAGCCGGGTGCTCAGGGATTCGAGGATCTCCACGATCCGCCTCTCGGCACGCGCCACCGCCTCGGGGGAGTACCCGTACTTCCAGGCCATGAAGCCCATCGGCCCCGTCGCCGCCGCGTCCCCCAGCGCCTTCATCACGGGCTCGAACAGGACCAGGCGACGACACCAGCCGAGGCCATTTTCACCGTGGATCTCGTCGCACAGGCCGAGGCAAAGCGCGCGCAGCCCCGCATCGCCCGGGATCAGAGCTGGCGTGGGCGCGAGGCGCTCGGCCAACCAGAGAATCGCCCGCGATGTCGTACAGGGCGGCTCGTCGTTCCAGATGGCGACCGGCGCGCTCGATTGCCCGGTCCACTCCTGTAGCGCCGGGTTGGCATCGCCGGCCGCCTGACGCACCGGGAGATAGGCAAGCCCCTTGACCGCAAAAATCCCCTTGGCGGCTTCACTCCAGGGACCAGGCCCCCCCGCCGTGAGCACGAGCCGAAGCCCCGGCCGCTCCCGCGCCTCCTCTACCTCCAGATATTCCATGTCGCTCGTCTGTACACCGCGGCGCCCCCGGACTCGACCGGGCATCGCGCTGTATTGCTCTCACCCATCGCGCTCCGTCGCCGCACGGGATAGGAGGACCGGCATGGATCGCTTCCGTCGTCGTCACCTCCAGCGGGCGGCCCCCGCGATCGCCCTCGTCGT
>JAPOLW010000198.1:4824-6890 GCA_029976905.1 bacterium
GGCGACCTTTGGTCTCGCCGCCGAGGGACACGCCGGGGTGCGGAGCCGTGTGCACGATCCCGTCCTCCTGACCGGAACGTCCCTCCCCGATTTTCTCGGTCGTTCCCCCGCCCGCATTCGGCTCTTCGCCGCCCGGGGCGGCCGGGCGGTGGCCATCCCCTTTCAGATCGATGCACGCGACGAGGACGGAGACCTGATCCTGGACGGAGCCGACCTGCGGCTCGACGAAAACGACGAGATCCTGTTCATGGCCATGGACGCCGGGGCACGACTCGAGCGCGACGCGATGCCCGACCAGGCCGACGTGATCAACGAAATCGAGATCGTCGATCCGCTCGGCGGGCCTCGCACCTGGGTCTACGCCCTGCATTTTCCCGCTGCGACACCACCTGCCTCGCTCCTGGAGTACGTGCACTTCGACGCAGAGGCGAACCAGGCCCGCTCCCCGTTGTACTCGGTCGATTATCACGACAAGGGAAACTTCTTCACGGCGCTCCGCATCTCGAAGCAGGGCGGTGGCTCGGGAGAGAACCTGGTCCACCGCACACGGATGCGCGGCGCCCCGACGTTCTCGTTCCTCCTGGCGAAATTCACCCTGGAGTTCACCGAGGAAGACTCGATGATGAAGCTCTCCGGGGTGAAGAACGGTCCGATCCGCGCGACCCGCCAGGTCGATCTCTCGGTCGATCTGGGGGCGCTCTTCCCCGAGCTGCCCACCGGCCGGGTCGAGACCCACCACTACCGCAGCTCGTTCCTGACCCCGACGCAGGTATCGATCCCGTGGCTGGTGCTCAACATGGCGAGCGAGTTCAGCTTCGTCACGCTGACGGACTTCCGTGATCTCGCCGACGGCACACGGTACTTCGACGCCAACCACCCCACGGGTCTCGCCTACGCCGGTGACCCCGAGTTGGTTTTGAGCGGCGCCGACCATGATTGGTGGGTGACCGCCGGCCGCGGCGGCAGCCTTTTGCAAGCATTCATCACGCCACCCCAATGGCAGGAATGGGGCGTCGTGCGGGGGACGATCTTCGTCGACGACGAGGCGAAGCGCGACGGCCGACCCGAAACCTCCGGTCGACACGCGGCGGGCTTTTCCCTCGTCGACGTCGAGGACATTCCGGAGGCTGGAGAGTATACTCTCCAGATGTTCACTGCCGTCCTCGACGAACCCTACGAACCAGGCGACGAAGCCGGGCCCATGGCGATGGTGCACCGACCGCTGCGAACGCAGGTTCGCGCGCTCGAACCCCGCTCCCCGGGGTCGAAGGACACCGCTGGATGAAGGACGATCCCACCGGGCAAGGAACCGGGAGGACCGTCGATGCCGCCACTTCCGGCCATGCCGCCACCTCCGGCGATGCCGCCACCTCCGGCGATGCCGCCACTTCCGGCGATGCCACCACCTCCGGCGATGCCGGGAGCGGAATCGAGCGCGGCGTCTTCGTAGACACGGGCGAGATCACCTTCGAGGTCGACAAGGTCGGGAATCCGGGCAGCGACAAGCTCGCGCTCCTCCTGCACGGCTTTCCCGAATCGAATTTCTCGTGGCGCTACCAACTGCCGCTGTTGGCCCGCCTGGGCTATCGGGTGTGGGCACCCAACCTACGCGGCTACGGGGCGACGACGCGCCCGCTGGGCAAGCGCGCCTACGCCATGGACGCATTGGTCGACGACGTCGCCCGCCTGATCGACGCGGCCGGATGCAGCTCGGTCACTCTCGTCGGACACGATTGGGGCGGCGCCCTCGCCTGGACGTTCGCCCTCGTCCGGCCGCGGCCGATCGACCGCCTCGTCGTCATGAATCTCCCGCACCCAACCCTCTTCCAACGGAGCCTGCGTACCTGGAGACAAGCCCGACGCTCCTGGTACGCCGCCTTCTTCCAACTCCCCCGTCTGCCCGAGGCGATGCTGCGCGCCCGCAACGGCCGGGCGATCACCGAGGCCTTTCGCGGCATGGCGATCGACAAGAGCCGCTTTCCCGACGAGGTGACCGAAGTCTACCGCCGCCAGGCCCTGGCGCCCGGGGCATTGACCGCCATGGTCAACTGGTACCGCGGCGCGCG
>JAPOLW010000199.1 GCA_029976905.1 bacterium
CCGCTTTCCCCTGGCACCACCATGTGCCAGACCCCCCTTTCTTTGCATGCCAGTTGATCAGGTAGTTGCCATGCGGTGAGTTTTGAACAAAAAATTAGGCTTTATTCAATTTTCAAAAAAAATGCTGCATTTTCGGAAACCCAGCTGCCCCCGGATCTTGCATCCCGGCGAGGCTCTCGCTGGTCGTGCGAAATCGCTCGATTCGATGGCGCAGGAGCCCACGCCGATGGAATCGTCGACGCCATCGCTTCGGCGCCCGTCGCCCACGCGTACGCCCGAGCGCTCGCGCGGGCCCCGGCGGCCCGTCGGCCGAGGTTGCCCGTCGAACATCCTTTCGATGCCGGCGGGAGACGCTTCTACCAAGGCAGGCCGACTCAGGAGGTGCCGGTTTCGGGCGCCTCGGCTCCCTCGACAGACGCCTCGGGTTCTCGCTCTGCGGTCCGGACCGCAGATGCATCGGCGAGGATCTTCTCGGCGGCGGCGCGGCCCGCGAAGGCCGCTGCGGTCACCCCGCCCGCGCTCGCACCCGTGACTGCGACCTCCTGTCCGGCGAGCAATACACCCGACAGGCCCGGGGCGAGGAGCGGCAGCGAAGGCAATCGCAAGGCGGCCGCGCTGTCCGACTCGGCAAGCCAGCAGTGTTCCCAGAGGACTCCGTCGGCAGCCTCGGGCGCAAAGGTGTGGAAAGCTGCTCGCAAAGCTGCCACGCGGGCGTCGAGTGCCTGCACGTCGGTCGCGAGCCCCGCAGGCACGGGCTGCGTGGCGCGCACCAGGGACTGACCCGGCGGCGCCAGTCGCGGAGCGACCCTCGTCGACCACACCAGCGAAGCGCCGGCCGCCGGAACGTCGTCCCCCTCGGCTCGCGACGGGGCGACCAGGCGGATGACCGTCGGTTGGTCCTTGTCTGCGCCCTCCTCCTCGCCACTCTCGTCGGCGAGACCCCACGCCACGCAGAGGTCACGCTCTGGTGTCCGCGCGGGCAGAAGCCGCTCGAGAGCTGCACGTGGCTCGGCTGGCAGAAGGGCGCGCATCTCTTCGGGAGGGATCGCAAAGACGCATCGCTCGGCGGCCAATTCCTCGATGAAAGGCGTCTCCTCGCGCCGCATGGCCAGACTGGTGAAACGACCGTCCTCGATGCCCAGCCCGATGGCGCGGGTCCCGAGCCGGAACTCGCCGCCCGCTTCGATGACGAGGTCGACCAGCGACTGCGCTACGCCGCGCGCCCCCGCGATGGGCGTGTCCCCGACGGCCAGGTGCGTCGGCACGTTGCTCCCCAGGGATCGCGCCAGATCGACCAGAACCCCCAGGGAAGCATCTGGAGTCCCACCGAGGAGAACCGCGCTGCGCCGGATCGCCCCCGCGAGTGCTGATTCGAAGGAGCGTTCCTCGAGCCACGCCCCGATTTCCAGGGAGCGCCACTGCGCCAACTGCTCGTCGGTCGCGCTGCTCCATTCTTCGTAGACTTCGCCCAGGGCGGCAAAGAGGCGCGGCGGCACCTCGTAGAGACGCTTGACGGCATCGAGGGTCGACGGCGCCTGGATCGCGCCGGGGATCGGCACCGGCAACGGCGGCGACGGCGGCCCGTCGGTTCCAATCACCGAAACGCGAATCGAATCACGCACGGAGAGAGGGACCAGTCCGTGATCGGCGACTCCCGCGTTCTCCAGGATCGAATCCAGGCCGGCCTCCCAGAGCACGGGGCCGAGGTCCACGGCAAAGCCCTGGTGGTTCACGGTCTGTAGTCGGCCTCCGGGGCGCTTGGATCGGTCGACGACCACGACGCGACGACCGGCCGCCGCGAGCGTCGCCGCACACACCAGCCCCGCAAGTCCCGCGCCCACGACCGCGACGTCGCATCGCGCGGCGGGTGGACGGCGCTTGAGAGTCTCGACGGGCAGGCTCATGGGCGCACCCCGCAGACCCAGCGCACACGCTCCTCGGCGGCCGCGATCTCCCCCAGCGCCGCGCGGACCCGAGAGGCAGCCGACGCGCAGCCCGGCATGCCACCGGCAAGACAGCGCTGGAGTTCGTCGAGCGGCCCGCGAGCCGCGTCCGCAGCCTGCTGCCACGCGCGCTCGGCGGCCGCGCAGGCGGGGTCGGAATGCTCCCCGGAAGGAGGGTCAGCCGGCACGACGGGCACAGCGGGCGCCCGGCTTGCGGCTCCCCCTCCCGCCACGGCCGACGGCGGCGCCTCCGGCGCGGCGGGCGCCGCGTCCCCAGCAGCCCCCCCGCCGGACCCGCCGGCCGAGGACGACGCGACGGCGGCGACGCCCCCCCCGAGAATACGGATACGATCGGGGTCGCCGATCAGCAGCTCCAGATCGTCTCCCAGATCCGAGATATAGCCCACCGCCCGCACCTCCTGCCCCGCATAGAGTTCGACCAATTCGCGCGCGCTCGGGCCGACGACCGGCGGCGCGATGACGATGGTCAGTCCACCCTCCTCCTGACCGCGGGGCACGAGGACCGCGCGGCCCCGGTCCATTCGCGCCGAAACCACACCGGTCTCGACGGCGACCAGGTCCCCGACGTGCTCGGAGGCCGCCGCCGCCGTGATCGTGGGCGGCGGCGGCACGAGTCCGAGCGGATCCAGCCGCTCCTCGGCAGACGTGCCGGCACACGCACCGGCAACCAGGGCCAGCGCCAGGACCCCCAGGTCATTCGTGATCGAACGTCGTCTCATCATCCGTGGTCTGATCCCGTCCGAAGCCGCTGCGGAAGCCTGCGATGTCCGTTCGTGGGCCGAATGGAACCACCGCTCCGCTCTGCGTGCACGACGTACACGTCTGACGGCCGACGGTCGATGCTATCGATCCCGTCGGGCCGTGTGTAGCCCGGCACGGCCACCCAAGGGTCTGCGCTCCGACCCCGCTCGGGGAGGAGGAGCGCCTCGTCAAGCCGCGCGGGAAGAGGAGCCTCCGGAACGACGACCGGCATACACGCGGCACCACCGGCCACGACCAGAGCGCTCCACAGCGCGATCCACACTCGCCCCGGCCCTGGGTGCCCCACGCCTGTCCTATACCCCGATCCCGGGTCGCTTGGCCATCGCCCGACTGCCGGTTGCGACGCCGAGCCGTCGGTCGCACCTCGTCCGCGATCAGATGCCGCGACGCGTAAGCAGGACCTTCACGGTTTCGGCCATGATGCGCATGTCGAGCAGAAGCGAGTAGTTGTGGATGTAGGCCAGGTCGTACTTCAGCTTGTAGGCCGCCGACGTATCGTACTCGCCGCGAACCTGCGCGAGCCCCGACAGGCCCGGCTTCACCAGCCAGCGCTCGGCATACCCGGGGATCTCCCGCACCAGCGCCTCGACGAATTCGGGCCGCTCCGGGCGTGGCCCAATGAGACTCATGGTCCCGTTCAGCACATTGAGAAGCTGCGGAATCTCGTCGATCCGGGTAGCGCGCAGGAATCGGCCGACGCCAGTGATTCGCCCGTCTCCCTGGTGCGCCAGAACCGGACCGGTCTCGCCCTCGGCATCCACCCGCATCGTGCGCAACTTGTACATCATGAACTCGTGCCCCCCCTGCCCGACCCGTCTTTGTCGGTAGAAGATCGGCCCGGGAGAGTTCAGCCGGATCGCCAGAGCGGCAACGATACCGGCCGGGGCGGCGGAGATCAGCAGGAGCGTCGCGAGCACGTAGTCGGTCAACGCCTTGATCGCAAAACCGAGGTCCTGGCGAGGGTCACGGGCCACTTCGATCAGCGGGACATCGTCGATCGAAAGCGAGGCCAGGCGCCCGATCAACAACTCATGCACGGACGGAACGACCGCTACGCGTGGGGGAACCGAAACGTCGGTTGCGCGCAGCACCCGGTCGAGCAGCCCCTCGCGGCCGTTCTCCGACGGCACCAGAATGACCTGATCGACGTCTTCTTCCTCTGTGATCCGCGCCAGATCCCGCGTCCCACCCAACCAATGCAGATCCGAGTTCGGCACCGGCTCACCGGCCGGTCCAAACCCCTCGATGCGGATGGCGCCGACCGCCTCGACGACATGCCCCGAGGAACTCGCTTCGCGCAGGACCAGCCCCAACTCGGCGACCTCCTTCGGCCCGCCCACGAGAACGACCCGCAGCACCCGACCGCCCGATCGAAGGACCCGCCGGACCCCCAAGCGGGAGAAGACCACGAAGCCCAGGTTGACGACGGTGAAGATGAGCAGGACCGAACGAGGAAACGCGACCTCATCTCCCTGGAAGAAGTACCAGCCCGCAATGACGAGCAACTGCGTACCCAGCGCCAGCAGGGGGGCGACCAGGAGGCTCAAGTCGTGCCGAAGCAAGCGGACGTCGTAGAGGCCGAAGAAGTACAGCAGTGGAAATTGCGTCACCAGCGCGACGAGGAGCGCGGAATGCGGACCCTCGATCAACTGCGGTGGCAGGAGATGCGCGGTGAGCGGCAGGGGCACCCAGATGCGCAGGAGGAAAGCGGTCGCATAGGCGAGGAGAACGGAACCCGTGTCCGCCAGCAGAAGGAGCAGGAGAACGCGCTGTTGAATCGTGTGCCGCCAGCCGCCGCGTGCCTGCACCTCCATTCGTTGCGTCGCCGCAGCCAGCGCTTCTCCAGTCGTCGTACGACTCATTTCACCGATCCAAGCGACGCGTCGGCCAGGCCCGCTGCCGTCTTCCCCATCCCCGAGCGCGCCGCGGCAATCCTTCGATAGAGGCTGGCGCGTGACCAGAGATATCCATGCGTCCGGTAGTAGTGAAGCAAACCGGCGAGATGCCGCCAGGCCAGGGAATCGACGCGATGCCGCGTGACCCGTTGGCATTCGTGGCGGACCACCGTGTCCCCGAGGTAGACTACGCGATGGCCGTGAAGCTGTAGACGAAGGCAGACGTCGACGTCTTCGGGCCCGTAGAAGATCCGCTCGTCGAGCCAGCCGATCTCCCGCAGGGCAGACATCCGGATTGCCTGACACGCACCGACCACGTAATCGACGTCGCGGTCGTCACGATGATCCCAGTCTTGCATCTCGACCGCGCGCAGCCAGCGTGCGCCAAAGCGCGCGGGCAACTGGCGCACGATCTTGTCCCGTAGCGTCGGGGAAAGCTGACAACTGGGCTGCGTGGAGCCGTCGGGAAGGACGAGGCGGGGCCCACACAAGGCAACGTCGGATTCGCGGTCGAGTCGGACCAGTAGTTTCTCGAGCGCCCCGGGCTCCACCACGGTGTCGACGTCGAGAAGTACGGCGTAGGGAGCACGCACCCGCTGGAGCCCCTGGTTTCGGGCGGGCGCGACACCGCGGTTGTTCTCGTTGCAGATCAATTCCGCCTCCGGTGCGAGCGCGCGGACGACCTCCGGCGTGCCATCGCTGGAGCCGTTGTCCACGACGACCAGTTGCAGGGGGCGCGCCGCGGCGGTGGGCAGCGAGCCCAGGCAGCCCTCGAGATGGTGACGGGAGTTCCACGTCAGCAGAACGACGGCATAGCCGGGTGCTGCGTCCTCGCCCGCCTGCCCGCCCGGGGAGCAAACCCGTCGAGCCCCGGTCCGGTCGTCGGCGTCCGTCACTCGAGCCCCGATCCCTTCGTTCCCTGGGCCGCCGGCCCGCTCGCGGGGAGCGTGCGGGCCGGGCCAGACGACGGGGGTCCCCCCCGCCCCGCGGCGCGCCCGGAGCGGGACCACCGTCCGCGCGGGACGGAGGCCTTGCTGGTCTCGACCGTCCTCCACACGATCTCGTGGCCGCGACGGAAGGCGATCTCCGCAACCACGCGCGCCACCATCCGGACCCCGAGATTGAGCGCCACCAGGGGCCAGTCGCGGGGACCCAACTCGGCCAGAAAATGCTGCCACGGGTAGTGCGCGATGGGCGTCTGCGCCTTCTTGCGAAGGGCTCGGTCCGCGCGGATCTGGATCTTGCCCGCCTCGGTGCGCAATCGCTCGCGGTAGTACTCGCGCAGGCTCGCGGCCGGGCGATACCGGACCACGGCCGACCACACCGAGAGCACCGCTCCCGCGCCACGTCCTCCCAGCTCGGCGGACAACCAGGCGTCCTCGAGCAGGAGTCCCTCGGGCATCTCCAGCAACGCACGCGCGCGGAGCAGATAGAGCGGCCCACGGACGACGCCGAAGTCGAAGCGATGCGGGAGGGCGGCGGCGCGCGCCACGACGGTCGCCGCGCGCAGATCGGGTTCGAGGCGTGCGGTCGCGACCGCGGCGTGCGGCCTGGCTTCGAGTGATTCGGCCAGGCGCACGAGAGCATCGGGATCGGGCTCGACGTCCGCATCGCAGAAGACGATCCACTCGCTTTCCGAGGCGCCCCGGAGACGGTTCCACGCGGCGGCCTTGTCGGCCTTCCCCAGAGGGAGAAGACAGGCGCGGTCCGGCCCCACGCCGGCGACGAAGTCTTCGGCCACAGCCCGGGCCGGGCCGTCGGGTCCATTCACGCAGATCGCAAAGGTCACGCGGTGGCCCCGCGTCTCGAGCCCGGCGGCCGCGGCCGTCAGCGCGTCCAGGGTCCTGGCAAGACCGGGTTCGTCCGACCGACAGGGGACCGCGATCGTGACGTCGACCCGCGGCGCGGACTCCGGGGGGCCCCTCACGAACGACCCTCCACCGGGGTTCGAGAACGCTGCGGGAAGAGGTCGGTGTCGGCGCCGAAGGCCACCCGCGCAAGAGCGGCATAGCGCTCGGCCAGCGGCGCCGTGCGCCGCAGGCGGTAGAGGAGCGCGCGAGCCGTGAACATCGATCCGGCCGCCAGGCGCAGGAAGAGGCGCGAAAAAAGTCCGTGGCGGCGGTCGTAATACTGCAGACTCGACGAAAAGATCGCCGCCGCCCGGCGCTCCGCGAAAAACACCCGCCCGGCCCGATTTCCTTCATGCACGACCGACACCCAGGGCAAAT
>JAPOLW010000019.1 GCA_029976905.1 bacterium
CACATGATGGGCGGCGGCTCGGCGGCGCTGCGGCCGCATTATCGCGTCTCGGCACTCGAAGCCATGCGCGAACGACTCGACGGCCACTGCCGCGTCGATCACCACCGTGGCTGCGACATCGACAAGACCGCGCGGCCCCTCTCTCGTGCCGACTTCTCCACGCCCGACGGTCGGCCCGGCATCGCCGTGGAGATCTTCGCCAACCTCGACTTCGCGGGCCCGCCGGCCCGGACGATGACCTACGACGACGCTCGCCTGCTCTTTTTCGGCGCACCCGGCGACGGGATCCCCGAAGACGCCTTCTCGGTGCGTGCCTCGGCCCGTTTCACACCCGCGCAGAGCGGCGAGCACACCTTCACGCTGGTGCAGGCCGGCCGCGCGCGCGTCTGGGTGGACGAGGCCCTGGTGCTCGACGGGGTCACGGACCCGCCGCCCCAGGGAAAAGCGTTCTTCGGCATGGGGAGCCAGGAAATCGCCGCCGGGGTGACCCTCGAGGCGGGACGCACCGTCGACGTACGCATCGAATATTCCGCTCGCGAGGCCTTCCTCCTCCGTGGGGCTCAGGTGGGTCATCGCCCCCCCCGGGAAGAGGACGGACTCGCCGCCTCGGAAGCACTCGCCGCCGCAGCCGACGTGGCATTGGTGATGGTCGGCACGAGCGACGAGTGGGAATCCGAGGGCCACGATCGATCGTCGATGGATCTGCCGGGCGAGCAGGACGAGTTGATCCGGCGGGTCCGCGCCGCCAATCCCAGGACCGTCGTGCTCGTGAATACCGGCGCTCCGGTCACCATGGAGTGGGCCGACGAGGTCGCGGCCGTCGTGCAGTGTTGGCTCGGCGGACAGGAGATGGGGGGGGCCGTCGCCGATGTCCTGCTCGGGGACGCCGAGCCCGCTGGCCGGCTCCCGACCACCTTCCCGATGCGCCTCGAGCACAACCCGTCGTACGGAAATTTTCCCGGCGAGAATGGCGAGGTGCGCTACGGGGAAGGCGTCCTGGTGGGCTACCGCTGGTACGACACCCGCCGGCTACCGGTTCGCTTCCCCTTCGGCCACGGCCTGTCCTATTCGACGTTCGAGATCGGGGCGCCGGAGATCGAGAGTAGCGGACGCGAACCCGGCGGCGCCGTGCGCCTGAAGATTCCCGTGACGAATACGGGACGGCGGCGTGGCGCCGAGGTGGTGCAGGTCTACGTCGCCCCACGGCGACCGCGCCTGGTGCGTCCGGAGAAGGAACTCAAGGCCTTCGCCAAGGTCTGGCTCGACCCCGGCAAGAGCGCGGTCGTCCACATGGCGCTCGAGGGACGGGCGTTTGCCTATTGGGATCCGTGCGCGCCCGAGCAGGCGGCCCTCAAGGAGAAGCTCGGTGCCATCGCCTCGATGCTTCCCGGCGGCGTCGCCGACGCCGAGCGCACGACACCGGGCTGGTACGTCGATGCCGGTGACTACGAAATTCGCGTCGGCCGCTCGTCGGCCGACATCGTCCACACCCTACCCCTCACGATCACCGCCGAGGCCTTCCTGCGCGGAGAGACCGGGGCGACGAGCCAAGACCGGGAGAATCCATGAACGTCCCACTTCTGATCAACGATTTCCTGCACCGAGCCGCCCGCCTCTACGCGGACAAACTCGCGATCGTCGACGGTGAGAAACGCTTCTCCTACGCCGACTTCCAGGAGCGGGTGAATCGCCTGTCGAATGCCCTCCTCGCGCTGGGCGTGAAGAAGGGGGACCGCGTCTGCATCCTCTCGCCCAACTCGCATTTCTTCCTCGAGAGCATCTACGGCACCAGCCAGATCGGCGCGATTCTCGTGCCGCTGAACTACCGGCTGGTCCCCGAGGACCACGAGTACATCCTCAATCACGCCGGCGTGAAGATCGTTCTGGTCGACCGTGAGCAGACCGGCATCATCGACGCGATCCGCCCCGGGCTCCCCGGGGTCGAACACTGGATCGTGGCCTGCCCACCCGGACACGACCCGGCCCCCGACGGCTGGCAGGATTGGGAGGCTCTCGTGGCGACGGCCTCTCCGGCCGCGCCGCCGACCCCCGACCTCGACGAGAACGACGTCGTCTCCATCAACTACACCTCGGGAACGACGGCGCGTCCCAAAGGCGTGATGCTCACGCACCGCAACTTCTACCTCAATGCCTACAACCTGATTGCCCATCTCGGGGTCGCACACGACGACGTCGAATTGTGGACGCTGCCCATGTTCCACTGCAACGGCTGGGGTGGGGTCTACGCACTGACCGGCGTCGGTGGCACCCACGTCGTGCTGCGTGCGGTGGACGCGGACGAGATCTGGCGCCTGATCGCTTCGGAGAAGGTGACGTTTGCGTGCATGGCACCGGCCGTCCTGCGCACGATTCTCGACCACCCCGACCCCAGCACCCACGAGGTCACCACCCGACCGCGCTTCGTCGTGGCCGGCGCACCACCGCCGTCTGCATTCATCGAACGCCTCGAGACCGACCTGGGTTGGGACTTCATCGAGATCTACGGCTTGACCGAAACGTCGCCCTTGCTCACCGTCTCGCGTCCCGACCACCACACGCGCAAGACGGATTGGCCGCGGCGGGCCCGCGCCGGCGTGCAGGGCCTCGGCGTGGAAATCGCGCTCCTCGACGACGACGGCAACGAGGTTCCGTGCGACGGTGAGACGGTCGGCGAGATCTGCGCGCGCTCCAACGTCGTCTTTGCAGGCTATTGGGACCAACCTGAAGAGACCGCTCGGGCGATTCGCGATGGATGGTTCCATACCGGCGATCTCGGCGTCTGGGACGAGACCCACAGCGTCCACATCGTGGACCGCAAGAAGGACGTCATCATCTCCGGCGGCGAGAACATCAGCTCGCCCGAGATCGAGGATGCCCTCTTCGCCCACCCGGCGGTCCTCGAATGCGCCGTCATCGGGGTCCCGCACGAAAAATGGGGGGAGACGCCCCGCGCGCTGGTCGTCCTCCGACCGGACGCGACCGCGACGGAGGACGACCTGATCGCGTTCTGCCGGGAACGGCTCGCCCACTTCAAATGCCCGACCGGAGTCGAATTCCTCGCCGAACTCCCGCGCACCGCGACCGGCAAGCTGCAGAAATACCGCCTACGCGAGCAATATTGGGGCGACGGACGCAAGGTGAACTGAGATCCGGGGCTCGCCCCGGGGACCACGAGCCGCTAGTCTTTCGGGGTGGCGGGTGTCCTGGAAATCTGCGCCGAACTCCCCGAGCGGACTTTCGCGCCCGGGGAGATCCTGGTCCGCGAAGGCGTCCCCTCGTCGCACGAGATCTACATCCTCGCGTCGGGGGCGCTCGAGGTGGTCAAGGACGGCGACGTCTCGATTTCGACCCTCACCGATCCCGGCGCGGTCGTCGGCGAGATGTCGCTCCTCCTCGGCGTCCCCCACACCGCCTCGGTACGTGCGCTCGAGCCGAGCCGCTGTCTGGTCGCAGCCGACGGCAACGCCTTCCTGCGGGAGAATCCCGCCTTCGTCCTCGCCGTCGCCCGACTCCTCGCGCGGCGACTGATGCTGGCCACGACCTACCTCGCCGACATCAAGCGACAGTACGAAGGCGCCGACGCGAGCCTTGCCATGCTCGACCAGGTGCTCGAGACCTTTCTGCACCATCCGCACGACGACGACTGCGAACCGGGGTCGGACCGCGAACGCGAGCCCAATCTCTGAGTCAGAACGACAATTCCCGGGGCGTCGGATCGGCTGCGGGACCGGCGAAGGTCACCTCCTGCGAGCCGGCCAGCGAATGCCACGTCGCCGCCCCCTGATCGACGTCGAACTCGATGTGGCACGGCACCGGGCCGATCTGCTTGCCCGCGTTGAAGACCCAACTCGATCCGATGCGATCGACCCAGGAGCCGCCCTGGCGAAACGGCGACTGGTGGATGTGGCCGCAGAGGACCACATCGGGAGAGTAGAGGCCGATCCATTCGACCAACGCGTCGTCGCCGAAGTGGCGGGTACCCGCCCAACTCGTCGGCGAACCCGAGGGCGGTGCGTGATAGACCCAGATCCACCGGCCCGCACGCAACGCGGCATCGCGGGCGAGCTGCGCTGCGACCTCGGCTTGCGCGGTCGGCCCGTCCCACCAGGGACAAATCGACACCTGGACCCCATCGAGATCCAGTCGGTCGCCGTCGCATGAGATGCCCGCGCGGCGGACCTGCTCCATCCATCGCGCCGTCTTCTCGCCCGCGGCACTGCGCCCATTGAGGTCGTGATTTCCCGAGGAGACCAGGAGACGCGTCTGCCCGGCCAGTCGCTTCAAGTGGTTCAGGACGACGACGAGCTGCGCCTGGAGAGGCACCGTAGAGGCGATGTCGAGGTGATCCCCCGCCAACACGACCGCGTCGAATTCCGGCGCCACGGCATGAAGCCAGTCGAACTGCGGCAGCGTATAGTGGAGGTCGGCGACGAGCAGGAGTTTCATCGTTCCAGGAGAAAATCCACGATGGTCGGGGACGCCCGACGGTCCTGCAGAAGAAAGTAGTGTCCGCCGTCGAAAAATTCCAGACGCGCCCCGGGGATGCGGGCCGCGAGCGCCTCCTGGTTCTCCTGCGGCGCAATGCCATCGCCGCGCCCCCCGCAAACCAGGGTCGGCACGCGTAGGCCGGCCAGTCGGGCCCAGGTGTCGTGCCCCCGACGCGCCTCGAGCTGGAGGGTCGCGCCACGCTGCGCCTCCGGGTCGTCCGTGGGCGGCTGACGTTCGCGAGCGAAGCGGATCATCGCCTCGACTTCCTCGGGATGCTCGCGCTGCCATGCCTCGTCACGCGAGCGGTCGGCGATCGCGAGCGTACGCCGGATGCGTTCCTCCCCCTCGAGGCTCGCGAGTTCGTGGAGCGGATAGGAGGCGCCGCCCCCACCACCGCTGGAGGTGCACGCCAGAACCAGGCGCTCGACCCGCTCCGGATGGCGAAGCGCATGTTCCTGGGCGACCATGCCGCCGAACGACACGCCGACCACGGCCGTTCGATCCCAACCCAGACGGCCCAGCAGGGCTGCGGCGTCGTCGGCGTACTCCGCCATCGTGTAGGGGCCCGGCGGCTTGCTGGTGCGTCCCAGCCCCCGCTGGTCGTAGGCGAGAACTTCGAAGTGCGACGGCAGGGGGCCGTCGAAGACGCCGGGGCGGTGGCGCAGATCGCCACCGGTCCCGCTGATGAAAAGCACCCGCGGGCCGCTCCCGGCGACGTCGTAGCAGATCTGGATGTCGCCGAGATCGGCCGAGGGCATCAGAATTTATGCGACAGCTGGACGCCCATCGTGCGCGGCTGCGCCCAGTACCGGGTGACGACGCCGATGGTACGTGGGATCGCGACGGTCTCCTGGAAGTACTCGTGGTTGGTCATGTTGGTACCCCAGAAGGCGATCTGCGAACGATTGTCATTGAAGTCGTAGGAGACGCGGACGTTCACCAGGTTCCGGTTGGGCTCCAGGAGTTCGGGCAACTCAGGCACCCAGTACTGCGTCTGGCTCTGGAAGGACCAATCGACGCGCGGGGTCAGCCAACCATTGAGCCAATCCGTCCCCACGTCGGGCATCTCGATCGAGTACTGCACACCGAGGTGCGTCTGCCAGCGCGGCACGAAGGTGTAGGCCTGCCCGGACCGATCGAGGGGCTCGCCGGTGCGGGCGTTCTGCCCGCCGGGGAAGTCGTCGAAGAAGCCGTTCAGGTAGCCCATGGTCGCGTCGATCCGAAGGTCGTCGATCGGCTGCGCCAGGAACTCGACCTCGACACCCCGGCTGGTCGAAGTGGCCGCGTTCGTGGTGAGGACGTCCGTTCGCGGGATGCCCAGGAAGGGGTCGGTAAAGGAGAAGATCTGCGGTACCTGCTGGTCTTCTCGTTCGAGCAGGAAGGCGGATACGTTGAAGAGCAGCCGTCCCCCGAAGAAGATGCTCTTGGATCCGATTTCGAAGGAATTGCCGAACTCGGGAAGGAAGGGATCGAGGGCCTCGGGGCGCTCGGTGCGCGCGCCACCGTTGAAGCCACCGCCGCGGAATCCTCGCGCGTAGGTGAAATAGGCCATCAGGTGATCGAGCGGCAGATCGTCGATCCACTCCCGGGGCATGCTCAAGGCCAGGCTCGCCATCGGCGTCCAGGCATCGGTCTTGAGCTTGCCGGAGAAATTCACCGCCTCCGGATTGCCGAATCCGGGCACGGTCGCGGGCTGCAGGAGCAGGCGCTCGAGGCGCTTGGTCTCTTCGGTGTAACGGATGCCGGCGGTGAGGCTGAGCCACTCGGTGAAGTCGGCGGTGGCCTGTCCGAAGGCTGCCCAGTCGTTGTTGTTGGTGGTCACGAAGTTCTGGCTGAGACCGAGCTGGCGGACGAAGAGTGCCACCGAGGAGTCGGTGTCGGGGAAGAAGCTGAAGCCGTTGTTGGTCCGGGCACGCTCCCAGAAGAGGAAGACGCCTCCCACGAAGTTGATCTTCTCCTGCCAGGCCGAACCGCTGACCTGAGCCTCGGCCTGCAATTGGTTCTGCCAGTTGGGCGAGCCATTGAACTCGCCGTCGCCGCCGGCGGTCTGGATCGTGGCCACGGGCGACGCCGTTCCGTCGAGGTCGTCACGATTGCCGATGACCTGCTGCCGCCAGGCGCCGGTGAGCTTGAAGCCGAGGTCGTCGAGGAAGCTGACCTCGCCCACGTCGTAGTTGCCGACGCCCCAGACCCCGTAGCTCTGCACCGAGTTCAGCCGTGCGACGTCCGATCTTCCCTCGAACCGGCCCGACTCCTCGCAGCGCCTGCGGAATTCCTCGCCGAGGACACCGATCGAACCATTCCCGTCGCCGTAGGGCGTGGTCATCGCGTCCTGGAAGGCGGGATCGATGGGGACGCACTGGGGGCCGAGCCCCTTGGTGTGCGAGACCGAGTACGAACCGGTCAGGTCGACCGTCAGTTCCGACGTCGGCAACCAGCGGCCGGCGATGAGGACGTTCTGGGAATTGCGGTCGGAAAGCTTGTCTCCGTTCTCGAGGTTGGTGAAGTAGCCATCGCGCGCAAACGAGGCGAAGTTCAAACGCAGGAAGAGGTGGTCGTCGATCACCGGGACGTTGATCATCGCGCGGCTGTCGAAGGTCGCGAACGTCCCGGCGCGGATCGAAGCAAAGGCTTCGAGCTGGGGCTGCGGCTTGACGGTCGTGATGCTGACCGCACCACCAACGGAATTCTTGCCGAAAAGCGTCCCCTGCGGCCCGCGCAGGACTTCGATCTGCGCGATGTCGACGATGTCGAGCACCGACCCGGCGTTTCGCGAGAGAACGACGCCATCGACGTAGAGCGGCGTGCCCTGGTCGTAGTAGACGAAGGGGAAGTTTCCGACTCCGCGCGTGACGATCGAGATCGTCTGACCCGTGCCCGTGCGGAAGATGCTCAGGTTCGGGACGAGATTCTGGATCTCGTTCAGCTGCGTGGTGCCCGACGCCTCGAGCGCCGCGTCGCTCAGAACCGTCATCGAGATCGGCGTGTCCTCGAGCAACTCGGCGCGCCGACGCGCGCTCACCACGATCTCCTCGACCTTGCGGGCCTCGGCCGGGGAAAGTCCCGCCGCCGCCGCCCCCTCGGCCTCGATGGTGGCCGCCTCCGCGTCGAGCGCCTGCGGGACGTCTTCACGACCGGGCGGGGTGAGGTCGGTGGTCTGACCTTCGACCAATTCGTCGCGAAGCTGCCCGTCGTCCGGGACGCCTTCTTCCTGGGACACAGCCGGCATGGCATACGCCAGCACCAGGATGAGGAAGCTCGTTTGGAGGGGACGTCGCCAGGTGATCTCCCGCATAGTCTTGTTCCTCTTCTCTATTTCAGCTGCGGCGGCTGACTCTCGCTTTCGGATACCGCCGGACTCGGCCTCCCTATGAGGTTCCGGCCCGCGCTTCAAGCGACGGCACGAACGTTCGACCCGCCTTCTAGGCGCAGCGCGTCAAAATGCAGGTCCGGCCCGGCGTGTTAGACCCCGACGGCAGAACGGAGAAGGAGAACGACATGGCCCCGACGCATACGAACGACCCGCGACTCGACGGCAAGGTGGCACTCGTCACCGGAGGATCGCGCGGCATCGGATTCGGTATCGTGAAGGCGTTCGCCGCGGCCGGAGCGCAGGTCATGATGACCTCGCGCAAGGCCGACGCCCTCGCGGCGGCCGCCGGGGAGATCGACGGCGAGATCGCCTGGCACGCCGGTCATGCCGGCCGCCCCGAGGACATCGAAGCGTGCGTCGACCGGACCCTGGAGCGCTTTGGTCGCATCGACGTACTGGTGAACAACGCCGCCACCAACCCCTACGCCGGCCCGACGATCGACGTCGACGTCGCCCGCTGGGACAAGACCTTCGAGACCAACGTGCGCGGCCCTCTGCTCTGGACCCAGCAAGCGTGGCGCAAGGGGATGCGCGAGAACGGTGGGTCGGTCATCAACATCTCCTCGGTCGGCGGGCTCTCCACCAACCCCGTGCTCGGCGTCTACGACGTGACCAAGGCCGCCCTGATCCACCTCACCAAGCAGCTCGCGGCCGAACTGGCCCCGTCGGTGCGCGTGAACGCCATTGCGCCGGGTCTGATCAAGACCGATTTCGCGCGCATGCTTTGGGAAGGCGACCGCGGCGAACAGGTCGCCAGGAGCTATCCACTGCGCCGCCTCGGCGAGGTCGAGGACATCGCCAGTGGAGCGCTCTTCCTCGCTGCCGATACGGCATCCTGGATGACGGGTCAGACCCTGGTCTTCGACGGCGGGGGCCTGATCGGATTCCCGCGCTGAACAGCCTCCCGCCCGGTCGGCTCGCTTTCTCGGGGAGCCGCAGCGCCCCCTCGCACGCACGGCCCGAAGGCCTCAGACCTGCAGGAGCGAACGGACCGGTTCGTCCACGTCGACCGCGTGCTCGAGGGCCGCGGTGATCGCCACCCGGACACCGGCCGCCGCGGTCTCGGCCGACATGCTCGGCGCCCCGAGATTCTCCTCGCGCGCCGCCACTTCGGGAAGGTGTGGCAGGTGGATCCAGGCAGCCCGGACCGCGCTCTCGTCGACCGCGAGATGATGCAGGACGCCGTACATGAGATGATTGCAGACCAGCGTTCCCGGGGTGTCGGAGATGTCGGCCGGAATGCCGGCGGCGCGCATCGCCAGGACCATCGCGCGGATCGGCGCTGTCGCATAGTACGCCACCGGCCCGTTGGGGACCGTCGGCCGCCCCTGTAGTTCCAGACCCGCGTTGTCGGACAACCCGTAGCGGGTCGAATCATTGAGATTGTGCGCCAGGCGCTCGACGGTGATCATCGCCCGCCCGCCGTACTCGCCGAGCATCGCCACGAAAACGGGTTGGAGCTCCCGGATCGCAGCCACGGTGGCGTCGATCGACCCGAAGAAGGTACAGGGAACCACCCGGGCGACCACCGTCGCCCCACCGAGGACCTCACCGTCGAGGGCCTCGGCTACACTCTGCGCCGGATTCTTCGGCGTGTGCCCATAGGGACCGAATCCGGTGACGAGAACGGTGGCCATGGCGCGCGGCCGGGCCTAGTTGCCCAGGGCCTTCACCGCCGCCACATAGAACATGTTGTCGCCCGCGTAGAGCCAACCCTCGACCGCGTAGGACCGATCCTTCGTGGGATCCAGGAGGGGAGCCAGGCGCGTCCGGGGACCGAGGAATTCGAGTTCCGGTGGGAAGATGTGCTGGACGAGCATCATCGTCGGATCACTCCCGTGATAGGAGCCGACCTCCTTTACGTGGAAGAAGAATTTCTTGCCCTTCACCGTGACCATCAAACTCTCCGGCCCGCGCGGCGTATCCTTCGCCCAGGGGGTGAACGTCCCGACGAAGCGCGCCGTCATGGGCGCCCCGAGACCCATCACCTGAGCGGCCGCCGGCGGCATGCGCAGCGAGAGTGCGGCAAAACCCAGGACCAGCAAAAGCGAGAGAGTCCGCGAAATGTTCGTCATCCGATTCCTCCTTGTCCGTGCCTACGCTCCGGATCCCTCCTCATCCGCCGCGAGGCCGCCGAGGTCAAGCAGGCCCGCCTCAGGTGGTGCGGGTATCTTCGAGCCAGTCCGGCAGCTCGATCGGCGGATTCGGGAGTTTGCGCACCCCCCGCTCCGCCAGCAGGGCCTCGAAACCTTCGGGATCCGCTGGCCAGGACCGGGGATCGCCCATCATGACCTCGAAGAGTTCCACTCCTTCTGGCCCCGCGATGAAGGGACCGAAGGCGGCCCCGTGCTCGAGCGTGATGTGCATCCCCTTGGTGCAACGCACGTCTCCGCAGGTCATCTCCCCCTGGAGGACGAAGAGGATGTGATCGCTATTGTGTCCGTGCTTGTGGATCATCATGCCGGGGTCCCATCGCGCGTACAGGCAGAGAAACTTCGGCGTGAACTCGAGCCACTTCTCCCAGACCGACATGCGCCGGTCGCCTTGCTGCAGCGCGCGCACCTCATGCCACGTCTCCTCGTCTGCGTGTCGGAACTTCACCTCGGGCATCGCTTCCTCCTTTTGCGGGTGTGAACGGTGGGGGATTGAAGCCCCGAAATCACGCTCGAGGCAAACCGCTGCCTTTGATTTCCGCACGTGTCTCGACCAAGGTAGTCGATGGCCTCGCTCCAACGACGAAAACCCATCCTTCTTCTGGCAACGATCGCCATCGGGCTCGGGATTCTCCCAGCGCCCTCGAAAGCGCAGACCGCACCTGCAGAGATGGTGCGCGAGATCGAAACACCGACGTCCGTCGGCGGCGAAGAGACCGAATCCGACGCCGTGGCCGCCGAGGTCGGCGTCGTACGCGAACAGGGAGCGGCCGCCGCGGGACTGAGCCCCCGGGCCGCTCGCACCGTCGAGGAGATCGTCGTCCAGGCCCGCAAACGCGAAGAATTGCTCGAGGACACGCCGGTCTCGGTCAGCGCCCTCGGTCAGGAGTTACTCCGCGAAACCCAGGTCCAGCGCATCGACGAACTCGAGTACCTGGTCCCGAATACGACCTTCCGCACCGGACACTCCGGCCAGGACGCCAATATCTACATCCGCGGCGTCGGCACCCAGGACGAAAGCCTCTACTTCGACCAGGGCGTCGGCGTCTACGTGGACGGAGTCTTCCTATCGCGATCGCAGGGATCGATCCTCGACATCGTCGACATCGCCCAGATCGAGGTCCTACGTGGGCCCCAGGGAACGCTCTTCGGGAAGAACACCGTCGGCGGGGCCGTCAACATCACGACGCAGAGGCCAACGCCCGAAGCGCACGGCTTCGCGATGGTCCGTGCGGGCAACTACGGACTCGTCGAGACCCGGGCGATGCTCAACGTCCCGATCGTGGAGGACCTTTTGTATTCACGATTCAACTTCGCGTCTGCCAACTCCTCGGGATACACGTACAACGAAACCCGCGACGAATCCTGGAACGACGAGAGCACGCTCAATTTCTATGGCGCCTTCCGCCTCGAACCCACGCCCGACATCACGATCGACATCTCCGGTTCCTGGGTAAAATCGCAGTCCAAAGGCCGCGGCGGGCAATGCTTCTTCCAGCGCCTGTCCAACTTCGACGGACTCCCCGGTGCACCGACGCAGGAGTACTACGACTACTGCAGCAACCAGGGAGATCCCTTCACCTTCCAGGCCGACGAAGCCGGGATCGTCGGGATCGACAGCTACGGCGCCTGGGGCACGGTGCGCTACGACGTCGGCGATTTCGAGGGACTGGGAATCGAGAACGTCCAATTGAAGGCCATCGGTTCGTGGCGCGAGCAGCGGCCCAAATACCGCGAAGACGTCGACATGAGCCGCTTCTTCCTGTGGCGCTGGTCCTCGGTGAACAAGGGAGGCATCGCCAATGGAAACCCCGGCTTCCAGCAACAGACCAGCTTCGAACTCCAGCAGAACGCCGAGGCGTGGGATGGCCGCATCTCCTGGGTGAGTGGAGCCTTCCTCTTCTGGGAGCGCGCCAACTCGGAGTTCGACTTCCGGGTCTTCCCCGATTCCGGCATCGTCGGTGCCATCGGCGGGGCGAGTACGAAGAGCATCGTCGCGACCGACAATTTCAACTGGGCGCTCTACGGCCAGGGGACGGCTGATCTCACCGACTGGCTCTCCCTCACCGCCGGGATCCGCTTCACGCACGAAACAAAGGAGATCTTTCGCTCTCTGACGAATCTCCTTCTCTGCGAGAGTGGTGCTTCACCTCCGTGCAGCGCCGACGATCCACCGCAATCGCGCGCGTACATCCCGGGCAAGGACGTGTCCTTCCAACAGTGGACGCCGATGGCCACGCTCGCGATGCGCATGCCGGAGGACTGGCTGCCCGACTCGCTCGAACACCTGATGGGCTATTTCACCTACTCGCAGGGGTTCAAGGGCGGCGGCCTCAACGGGGCCCCACAGACCAACGATCCCAAGGAGGCGTCGGAGTTCAAGCCCGAGATCCTGGACTCCTTCGAACTGGGCGTAAAGACGATGGGCTTCGACGGCCGCGTGCGCGCGAGTCTCGCGCTCTTCTACGGCGACTACCAGGACCTCCAACTTCCGACCGTGCAGCTCGAGCCCTGCCCTCCCGAAGAACCCGACTGCATCAATCAAGCGCTGGTGATCATCGACAACGCCGGCAAGGCCCGCAACCGGGGCATCGAGTTCGAACTGATGACGCAACCCCTCGACGGACTCCAACTGATGGGATCGGTCGGCTATCTCGACGCCCGCTTCACCGATTACGAAGCGGTCAACATCGTCACCAACGACCCCATCGACCGGGCGGGCGAACGTCTTCCCTTCGTCCCGGATCTGCAGACGCATCTGGGCCTGCAATACTCCTGGCAGATCGCAACCGACTCCCTGCCCCCCTGGCTGGACGGCTGGCTGACGCCGCGCATCGATTGGTCGTATACGTCTTCCGTACAGAATTGGGGCCGCGAACTCGCCGGCGGGACGCAGCCCGGCTACAACCTCGTCAATCTCCGCCTGAGCTACTCCTTCAACGACGACCGCTCCCAGATCGCTCTGTGGTCGAAAAACCTGACCGATGAAGCCTACTTCGACGAGGTCTACGCGGTGCAGGCGCAAATCCTGGGCACGACGTCGCGATTCTTCTCCTGGCCGCGGACCTATGGCGTCGAATTGAGCCACGACTTCTGAACGACGCCGGAGGAAGCCCCGCACGGGTCCGGGACGACGCGGCTTGTTTCGACCCCGCAGCCGTGCCTAGTATCGAGTCCATGACCTCTGCGGTCATGCGGCTGTTCCTGGTTGCGCTCCTTCTTTGGGTGACGCCCGCGTCGGCGGTCTGTCAGCTGCGCTGCGCTCCCGATTCGCGGCATCGGACCGCGACGGCCGGGGAGCACTCTGTGCGCAAGACGCGCGTCTCCGAAGCGTCCGCGCGGCAACCCCGCCCGACCGGAGAAAAACCACCGGCGTCCCACCGCTGCCACGAGCCGGCAGCGGCCGCTCCGACCGCCGCAACGGCAGGCGTCGATGCCGGCGCCGAAGCCGACGACGACGGGCGCCGGGCCGGAGCCGACGCGAGCGGACACGGCGGAAGCTGCCCTTGCGTCACCGAGAGCGTCGCGACCGAAGGCACCGCGGCCCGCCTCGCGCTCGACGGGGACGCTGGCCCTGCCGCCGCGCTTTGGAGCACACCGGCGATCTTCGTTCGCACGAGCACGCGCCCCGCGGGCCGGGCGACCGCGCCGCCCGATCGATCACCGTTCGCCGAACGGACCCGACCACTCCTCGTTTGATCTGGCACCCGTGCGGCGTCCGGTCTGCCAGACCCGCCCGCACGATGCCTCCGGCCCGGGGTTCGCCCGTCTTCCTCTGCGGCCCCTTGCCCGCGCCCCCCACCCCGGGGTCGCCCACGTTCGTCCGAGGACGAACCTTCCCGGAGAAATCTCCGCGTCGAACGACGAGAGCCCGAAATGAAAGAAAGACAGTCACCCCACCAGGCCCGATCGAAGATGGGTTTCGCCTGGATCGGCGTCCTCGCAAGCCTGGTTGCCTGCGCCCCGACCCGCAGGAGCACTCCACCGCCCTACGAGAGAGCCGTGGCGCCGGTCCATGGGTCCTCTTCGCCACGATCGGCGCCCGCGCCGGTCCATGGGTCCTCTTCGCCACGATCGGCGCCCGCGCCAGTGGCGTCCACGGACGACGGACACCTCGCTCCTGCGCCCTCCGCGTCCGTCCGGGAAGCGGGGGCCGATCTGCCCGACGACGCCAGCCTCGACGATTACCTGCGCTTCGCCGCCCTCCACAACCCCGGACTGCGCGCTGCGTACGAACGTTGGCTGGCGGCGGTCGAGCGCATCCCACAAGCCCGGGCCCTACCCGACCCGACGGTCTCGTATGGCTACTACTTCGAGAGCGTCCAGACATTGACGGGCCCGCAGCGGCAACGACTCCGCGGAACCCAGATGTTTCCGTGGCTCGAGAAACTTCTGTTGCGCGGCGACGCCGCCGCCGAAGCCGCCCGGGCGGCCGAGCTCCACTTCGAGGCCGAGAAACTCACCCTCTTCGAGGAGGTGACGCGAGCCTACGCCGAGTATTACTACCTCACGCGAGCCATCGCGGTGACCCGGGAAAGTCTCGCCCTCGTCCGCAACTGGGAGGCACTGATCCGGGCACGCTACCGCGTCGCGACGGAGAACTATCCGGACCTGATCAATGCCCAGGTCGAACTCGGCAAGCTCGACGACCGCATGCGCACGCTCGAAGATCTGCGGACGCCGACCGTGGCCCTCCTCAACGACACCCTCGGCCGCGACAGTGCCACCCCCGTCCCTTCCCCGACCACCCTTCCCGACGTGTCGGCCCATCTGCCCGACGCCGAGGCGCTCCGGCGGTTGCGCGATCACAACCCGAAGCTCGCCGCCCTGGAAGCCACCGTCGATGAGTACGAGCGTCGCACCGAACTCGCACGCAAGGACTATTTCCCCGACGTTTCAGTCGGGATCGAGTGGATCGAAACCGGTCGGCGAAGCGGGCAGAACGTTCCGGGAGCCGGAGAGGATCCTGTGATCGGCGTGGTCTCGCTCAATCTTCCGATCTGGTGGCAGAAGTACTCGGCCGGCGTGCGCGAAGCGGAGGCAAATCGGCGCGCGACCGAGCGCGCCCAGGCGGACACCGAGCGAAGTCTGACGACCGAACTCCAATTTGCCCTGTACCGCTTCCGCGACGCCGAGCGGAAGATCGATCTCTACGGAAACGCCCTCCTCCCCAAGGCGCGCGAAGCACTCCACGCCAACGCGACCGCGTACGAGTCGGGACGGGCCGACTTCCTCGATCTGCTCGAGGCGCAGCGACTCTTTCTCGAATTCGGCCTCTCCTACGAACGCGCCCTCGCAGATCGCACCCAGAGTCACGCGGCCGTCCAGACCCTTCTCGGGGCACCGCCCCTCGAACCGGAGGCAATTCGATGACGACACGATCCTTTCGTGGGCGGGCCCTCCCGGCGATCGCGCTGCTGGTGATCCTGGGGGGTTGCAGAACGCCCGAGGCGCCCCCCCCCGCCTCCCCCGTCGGCACGGTCGCGGCGACGAACGCAGCCGCGCCGTCGTTGTGGACCTGCGCGATGCACCCGCAGATCAAGAAAAGTGGGCCGGGAAAATGCCCCCTCTGCGGGATGGATCTGGTCCCCGCAGCTCCCGCAGAGACCGCCGGTCACCGCGCGTCGACCGGAGATTCCCGCCGTCTGGCCATGAGCGCCGACGCCGTCGCGCTCGCCGCGATCCAGACGACGCCCGTGCGACGCGAAGCGGTCTCCAAGGAAGTCCGCATGGTCGGCAAAGTCGACTATGACGAGACGCGCATCCGCAAGATCGCAGCCTGGGTCCCCGGGCGGATCGATCGTCTCTACGTCGACTTCACGGGCATGCGGGTCAATGCCGGCGATCACCTCGTCTACGTGTACAGCCCCGAACTGCGCACGGCACAGGAAGAGTTGCTTCAGGCCAAACGTGCGGCGCGCGCCGTGCGCAAGGGCGCGGTGACCGTCCTCCGCGAATCGTCGGCGGCGACCGTGGACGCGGCGCGGGAGAAATTGCGTCTGCTCGGACTCACTCCGCCACAGATCGCCGAAATCGAGCGCCGGGGCACCGCCTCGGATCACCTGACGATCTACGCGCCGGTCGGGGGCACGGTCGTCGGCAAGCAAGCCTTTGAAGGCATGTACGTCGAGACCGGCACGCCCATCTACGAACTTGCCGATCTCTCCCGGCTCTGGGTCCGACTCGATGCGTACGAATCCGACATGTCGTGGATCCGCTACGGACAGGACGTCGCCTTCACCACCGCCGCCTACCCGGGCGAAGTCTTCCACGGACGAATCGCCTTCATCGAACCGACCCTCGACCCGCGGACACGGACGGTGAAACTGCGGGTCAACGTGGACAACCCCGACAATCGGCTCAAGCCCGAGATGTTCGTCTCGGCCGTCGTCCGCGCCGGTGTGACCGAGGGTGGTCAGGTGATGGATCCCGAACTCGCGGGCAAATGGATTGGTCCCATGCACCCCGAAATCGTTCGGGAGGAACCGGGCGCCTGTCCGATCTGTGGGATGGCGCTCGTCAAAGCCGAGGACTACGGGTACGTCGCCCCGGACACGGAAACGACACCCCTTTTGATCCCAGCCTCGGCGCCTCTGATCACCGGTGAGCGCGCGATCGTCTACGTTCGCGTACCCGACGCCGACACCCCCACCTTCGAGGGGCGCGAAGTCGTACTCGGCCCCCGAACCGCGGACAGCTACGTCGTCCGCTCTGGCCTGCGCGAGGGAGAGGACGTCGTGGTCAAGGGAAATTTCAAGATCGACTCAGCCCTGCAGATCCAGGCTCGACCGAGCATGATGAGCAACGGCGCCACGCCGACCGGACACCGGCACTGAAGCCATGAACGAAGCGTCCACGCATCGCTCCGTTCTCGACCGGATCCTTCGCTTCTCGCTCGAGAACAAGCCCGTCGTCGTGCTTGCCACGGTCTTCCTGGTTCTCTGGGGCATCCTGGTGGCGCCGTTCGATTGGGAGTTGGAGGCACTTCCACGCGACCCCGTCCCCGTCGATGCCATTCCCGACATCGGCGAGAACCAACAAATCGTCTTCACGCAGTGGACCGGACGATCGCCCCAGGACATCGAAGATCAAATCACCTACCCCCTCACCGTTTCGCTCCTGGGCATTCCCGGCGTGCGAACGATCCGCAGCTACTCGTTCTTCGGCTATTCCTCGATCTACGTTCTCTTCGACGAGGGCGTCGACTTTTATTGGTCGCGATCCCGTGTCCTCGAAAAGCTGGCCAGCCTTCGGGACGGCACCCTCCCCGAAGAAGTGCAGCCCACGCTCGGGCCGGATGCGACGGCGCTGGGACAGGTCTTCTGGTACACCCTCGAGGGCCGCGACGCGGAGGGGCGACCGGCTCCGGGTTGGGATCTCGACGAGCTGCGCAGCATCCAGGACTGGTACGTCCGCTACGCTCTCCTATCGGCACGGGGCGTCAGCGAGGTGGCGAGCGTGGGCGGATTCGTCCGCGAGTACCAGATCGACGTCGATCCTGATGCCATGCGTGCCTTCGGTGTCTCGATCGCGGACGTTGCCGACGCGGTCCGCCTGTCGAATCTCGACGTCGGAGCCCGCAGCCTCGAGGTCAATGGCGTCGAGTACTTCATCCGCGGAATCGGCTTCATCCGCGGATTGGACGACATCGAAAACGCCGTCATCCAATCCAACGATCACGTTCCGGTGTATGTGAAGGATGTCGCGCGCGTCTCCACCGGACCCGCCCTGCGCCGGGGCGCCCTCAACAAGGGCGGCGCAGAAGCCGTGGGCGGTGTCGTCGTCGCTCGCTTCGGCGACAATCCGTTCGCGGTCCTCAAGGGCGTCAAGGCGAAGATCGCCGAAATTTCTCCCGGCTTGCCAAGAAAGACGCTGGCCGATGGACGCACGTCGCAGGTGACGATCGTTCCCTTCTACGATCGCTCGCGCCTCATCTCCGAAACCCTCGACACCCTCCACGACGCTCTGGCCGAGGAAATCCTGGTGACGATCATCGTGGTGGCCCTCATGCTGCTGCATCTGCGTAGTTCGCTCCTCATCGCCGGCCTGCTGCCCATCTCCATCCTCCTGACCTTCGTCGCCATGCGATACGTCGGCGTCGATGCGAACGTGGTGGCCCTTTCGGGCATCGCGATCGCGATTGGCACCATGGTCGACGTCGGCATCGTGGTCAGCGAGAGCATCCTGCGGCGCCTGCGACGCCTCGGTCCCGGGGAAGACCGGCTCGAGGCGGTCTTCGCAGCCTCTTCCGAGGTCGGGAGTGCCGTTTTGACGGCCGTCGCCACGACCATCGTGAGCTTTCTGCCCGTGTTCACCATGGTCGCCGCCGAAGGCAAGCTCTTCCGTCCACTGGCATTCACCAAGACCTTCGCGCTCCTTGCTTCCATCCTCGTGGCGCTGACGCTCCTCCCGGCCCTCGCGCATACGTTCTTCGTCGAAGGCGAAGAGCGCGCTCGCCCCGGTGGGCGCACGCGCCAGCTTCTTTCGAGCGGCGCCCTGGCGTTGGCTGGCGTCGTCGCCGGCGTCGTGGTCGGCTGGCTCCCGGCCACGCTCCTGATCGCCTGGGCGGCCTACGGCGCCGTCGAGACCCAGGCGCCCGACCGCTGGCAGAGGATCCTTCCCTGGCTCTTGAACGCGATCGTGGCGTTCACGATCGCCCTGATCCTCGCCCAGCATTGGCAGCCGCTGGGCCCCGAGGGCGGCGGGTTGCGTAATCTCGCGTTCGTCCTGCTCCTGATCGGCGGCGTGATCGGCTCGCTGATGGTCTTCCGCTTCTTCTACGAACCCATCTTGCGCTGGTGCCTTCGACGCAAGCCCCTCTTTCTCCTGCTTCCGGGCGCGCTGACCACGGCTGGACTCCTCGCGTGGCTGGGATTTGGCACGCTCTTCGGCTGGCTTCCCGACGACCTCCGCGAAACCCGCGCCTACCAGGCGGCCGAGGACTTTTTTCCCGGTCTGGGGCGCGAATTCATGCCGCCTCTCGACGAAGGCTCGTTCCTCCATATGCCGACGACGATGCCCCATGCGTCGATCGGCGAGGCCATGGACATCCTCGAGAGGCAGATCATGGCTCTCGAAGCGATTCCAGAGATCGAAATCGCCGTCGGCAAATTGGGTCGCGCCGACAGCCCTCTCGACCCGGCCCCGATCTCGATGTTCGAGACCCTCATCGAATACAAGCCCGAGTACGCGATCGGCGCGGACGGAAAACGCCTGCGCTTTCGTTACGACGACGCCCGCGGCACCTTCGTTCGCGGGTCGGACGGCGCCCTCATCCCCGATGAGGACGGCCGCCCCTTCCGGCAATGGCGCGAAGGCATCGACGGCCCGGACGACATCTGGGAACGGATCGAACGGGCAACCCGGGTGCCGGGAACCACCGGCGCGCCCAAACTGCAGCCGATCGCGGCTCGGCTCGTGATGCTGCAGAGCGGCATGCGGGCGCCCATGGGGATCAAGATCAAGGGCCCCGCTCTCGAGACCATCGAACGCTTCGGCCTGGACCTCGAGCGCCTTCTCCGGGAACTGCCTTCGGTCGAGCCAACGACCGTCCTCGCCGATCGG